>JBFEUX010000380.1:0-1629 GCA_041547255.1 Bacteriovoracaceae bacterium | reverse complement strand
TTTTTGATTGGGATCTAATCCATCAGTTGGCTCATCTAACACAAGAACTTTAGGATCATGAACTAATGCTTGAGCAAGAGAAACCCTTCTTTTATAACCTTTAGATAGAGTTTCCAGTTTTTGGTACTCAACTGCCTCAAGGGCACACATTTTAATGACTTCATTTATTCGTTCTTGGATTTTTGTATCATCTAACTCTCTTATTTTTGCTACAAACTTAAGAAACTCTCGAACATACATCTCCTCATAAAGAGGTGCATTTTCTGGCACATAACCAAGATTTCTCTGTGCATCTAGTGTCTCTGTTTGAATTGATTTCCCACAGATACTTGCATCTCCCTCCGATAAGTCTAAAAAGCCTGTAATCATTTTCATTGTGGTAGATTTTCCTGCCCCGTTCGGCCCTAAGAACCCTAACACCTCTCCGACATCAGCTTTAAAGCTCACATCTTTTACTGCTTGGAAATCACCAAATTTCTTCGAGACTGAATTAACCTCAAGCATTGTTTTACCTCCCTTAGCCTAACTAAATTCGTTCTTTTGGAAACTTAATAATTAACTTATTTTCCTTTGATTCCATTTTAACATTTGCTTCATCAACTCCTTGCGGAACATTAAAGCTTTGATTAAATTTGGATATATAACTCGACCTAGATATCGAGCTTGAGTTGTTGTCTTCCCCTGTTTGTTTTATTTCCCCACTAATTGATATCAGCCCACCTGATATATTAACTTGCAATAAGTCTTGATTGACTCCTTCTCCAGCAATTTCTATATACTTATAGTCATCATCTTCATAACGATTAATTTTTATATTATTGGTCGTAAAGCTTGATCCTGAAACAGGGGCAATATCAAAAAAAGGGCTCCCTATAGTCTTACCAAAAAGCTTATCCATCCGCTTTTGAACTTGAGCATGCACTTTATCCATCTGGTCAAATGGGTCATTATTGCTTCTATTAGTTTTTCTCTTTTGCTTTACGATGTTATTTTTGGTTACTGAGCTGAGCTGTTTTTCTGAAGACTTTAAACGGATATAGTCCGTAATGAAGTATGTGGCGATACCACCGCTCATAAAAGAAATAAAAGATATCAAAATTCCTTGCCTTAATTTAATATTCATACCTACCTCTTAATAATAAAAACGAATCAAACTTTTCAATCTAACCAATTAAAATCGTTAAAAACTAAGTACTTATAAAAACTTTAATATCACTCAAAAAAATGTCAAGGCTCAGATTAATTTTTTTTAAAACTTTCGAATCTTGACACCGAAATAATTGATACTAACATAATTGTAAGTGTTGAATTTTTCATTTTTCAACTGTTTAAGCAAAGCTTATTTAACTAAACTAGGAGGTAATATGAAAAAGCTGAACTTAAAGAGCAAAGAGAATCAAAAAACCAACCCTTTTGGTATGTCTCTTAAACCGACTCAAGAACTCTTTCTAAAGAGATGTCTTGAGGAACTAAGAGAAAAATGCCCCTCAACATCAAGCCTAACACTTAATCTCGAAAAACGAGAATCCTGCATCAAAGGGATTTTGAAGGTTAACAGTTCTAGTGAAAACTTTCTATCAACCAAAGTAGCAAGTGATCCAATTCAAACTTTTTTACTTTTGAAAGAAG
>JBFEUX010000166.1:0-6904 GCA_041547255.1 Bacteriovoracaceae bacterium | reverse complement strand
TTTAAAATATCCCAACAAGCGGTGGTAATTTCCGGGACATCTTCATCTGGAATCATCTCCGGGAAAATAACAATATTTTCATTTTGAATAAGTTTAATCTCAATACCCCTATCATTAAGTAATTGTTGGTAACCTATGATTGGATCTTTATCATTGAGTAAACTTCTTCCGGCCAGGGAAATATTAAACCCTTCCAGCCACAACCACTTTAAACTTTGTAGCGTTCTTTCAAAAGTATTTGTGCCTCGTTGTTCTTCATGGCCAGCTTTCGTGAAATGATCCAAAGAAATCCTTAAATGCAATTTTTGGCCATATTTACTTTTTAATTGCAAAAGATTGTTTTTATGTCGATCTAACACGCGATAAGCATTGGTCAAAACCAAGACATCTTTACTGGTGCCTAAGCAAGCGTCTAGGATATCCATAATATTTGGATTTAAAAAAGGTTCTCCTCCGGTAAGACCTATAAGCTCCACAGTAGGATAATATGTGTCGATTTCTTGCAAGAAAGGCATAATATCTGCAACATCAAGATACACTAAACGATCATTTTTAGGGCCAGACTCTATATAGCAGTTTTCACAACTTAAATTACAAAGAGTGCCTGTATTAAGCCATAGCGTTTTTAACTCAAGCAAATCAACCCAGGCCCTTTGCTCACCTTTGGCAGTTACCTTTTCATCTTGAAATTTATTCATTAGCAACAACCGCCACTAATAGAACTGTCTAGCTGATAAGTAGTAAATGGAGCATTGGTTCCGCAGCCTTCAAAAATACCGTAATGAGTAGAAAAATCACCATAAAACTCAAAGTCATCTTTATAGCGGGTATCGTGCAACATCATAAAGGTATTTCCACAAACAGACTCAATCTTTCCTTTTTCAAAATAGTGATGTCCATCTAAAGTAAATGCCACTTCACTTTCAGCTATAGTTCCCTTATAGCGAACTGCTTGCCCGTAATCTTCACAATCTGTCTCTAATGAATCTAGCCTAAACAAACGATAGGTCACAGAGTAAAATTGAATATCACCAAGTTTTTCCTCTACCGCAGGGCTATTTATCGTAATAGGTTTATCTTCAACCGCTCTTGGATCTTTAAAGCCTGCTTGTTTGGATAGCGAAAGAAAATCATTCCAATAAAGGGCCCCACTTAAACACTCTCCCCACAAAACACTATCCTTTTGTAGTGCTTCAGGAATACGCCTTGTAGAGTAAACATCTGAAAAATACATTTCACCACCAGGGCGCAATAAATTAAAAGCATCTTTTAAAACTTTTTCCTTATCTGTCGCAAGATTGATTACACAGTTTGAAATGATAAGATCAAAACTTCCAGGCTCCAATCCTAGCTCGTCTAATTTTTCAATATTACCCTTTATAAATTTAACATTATCAAAACCAAATACTTCGGCATGATGTTTTTTATATTCATTAGCGACAGCTAGTTGCTCATCGGTCATATCCACACCTACGACTTCACCTTGGGCACCAACTAACTGAGCAGCGATATAGCAATCACGGCCACTACCTGACCCTAGATCTAATATCCGCAGTCCTGTTAACTTATCCGGAATGGTCAGCCCACAGCCATAATATTTTTCTTGAACAGCTTGATGTACATTTTTAAGTGCATTCTTTATATGTTTAGGTGGCTGCTGCAAGGTACAACAGGCGTTAGTTTGCAAATCTTGAGTGCTTTGCAAAGTTTTTCCGTAGTAATTCTGAACTTCTTGGTTAACTTTATTCATGTAGAAATCCTTTATTTTAATGGTTTTATTTGTCAAAATATTACACTTAAATACTTAATTATTATAGAGACACTGCAAGAAAGGAAATCACTTATGTCTACAATTCTATTATCGAACATAATGAAATATCAATAAGTTACAAGTTTTCTATGACCTAGATAATTGTTATTTTAAACTCTTAAATTTTTTCACTAGTTAAGCACTAATTTATCCAAAAATGAGGTAAAATATATAGCTATGAAGCTGCTATTTATTTTTATCATCTCCGGTCTTGCTTCCTGTGCTGGACCAACTAACCCCTTTGGTGGTGATATCATTATTGGGCAGAAATTTGAGATAGACGAAAGCTTTAAAAACTCTCAAGTAACATTAAGTATGACACCAGATCGGCAATATTATAATTCACCTTATGATTTGAATATTGAAATTATAGATCCAGATCATGATATTACAAATTTCCGCTATGAAGTTGTCTATAATAACCGAGTGCTAAACCGCTGGTATAAAAGTGAAGAGATTCGCTTTCCAAAAAATAAACAAGAACCTATTGTCATTACTTTTAAAAACTTATCTATTTTACCAGGGAATATTAATAAAATAGCTTTTCTATATTATCCTGCAGAGTCTACCAAGCCAGTTATCTATAATTTAAAAGTGCCGGAGTGTTCTCCCCAATTTAAAAATAATTTTTTTAACATCAAGGACTTTGAAATTAGTCAGCAAACGAAGCAAAATATTATGACTCTGGCAGGTCAATACAAATATAATCCTTCTTTACTCGCAGCTCTTATTGCCCAAGAATCCTCTTTTGACCCTAAGGCCATTAGTGGTTCAAGGGCATTAGGCTTAACTCAGATAACACCTACTGCCCACCGGGAAGTAAAACGTTTCAAAGAAGCTTGGGATATCTATCCTAAGTTTGACCAACTGAGCTTTAGTAGTATCAAAAGAAAGCTAAAGAAGAATGCCATTAACCCTACTAATGACTGGAGGGTTGACCCACAAAAGTCGATTGAAGGTGGTCTCATCTATCTTGACTACTTAAAATCATATTGGCTTTTGCCAGATAAGGAAGATATTCTTTTTACCACCTTTCATGAAGAAGTTCCCGAAACAGATATTTTATTAGCAAGTTATAACTCAGGGGCCACTCGAGTAAAAAATGCCATCATAAAAAACAAGAAGCACTGGCTTTCAGATAAAAAACTAAAAGAGGCCAGAAAATATGTCATGAATATAAAGAGTTATTGTTACTCTTTTAATCAAGGAATTAAAGATGAAAAATAAACCGCTCTATCTTGTACTTTTTCCTCTGCTCTCGCTTGGGATTGCAGTGAGTTTTCCACTGCAAATACATTTACTGTATGATATCCCTCTATCTGATCCTGAGAAAATCTTCTCTATGCTTACACCACTTAATATCGTATCCATGGCCACACTAGTACTGGCCGCTGGACTAACGACATTTCTTAGTCGCTGGATATATAAGGTTGTCCCTTTTTTACTCTTGGTTTTATTAAGCAATAATGCCATTGTAGGGCTCTATGGAACTGACTATACCCTAGCACAAGTGGCACTTAGCTTTGTATTATTTGGTTTGTCTTTAAAGCCTTTTTATAAAAAAGAAATTAAGGCCGTTATCATGAACCCTCGTCTACGATGGTGGACTACCCCTAAAAGATACGATATGAAGCAAAACTTAGAAATTAAAAATGAGAATTTCAAGGCCACATCACAAAGTCTAAATTTAAGCTCGGCAGGGGTTTTTATAAAAATTAATGATCAAGAACTGCTCGGTAAAATTGCAGTAAATGATATCATCAATGTTACAATCGATAATATTCAACCTATAGAACTACAGGCAAAAGTCATGCGAGTAACCAAATCTCACCCTCAACAGCCTGATGGAATAGGACTAGAATTTATCTTCGATGAGAAACACAAAAATGAATACTTGCCATGGTTTAAGCAAAACGTAAGTGAAATTAGCTTGTAGTTTTATTTAGATAGTACTGATAATTACCGGGGTAAATATTTATCCCACCTTTATCTACTTCATAAACTTTCTCTGCGAGTTCGTTAAGAAAATGTCTATCGTGGGATACAAACATGATAGTCCCTTCGTATCGCTTTAGTGTATCCAGCAAGACTTCACGACTTGCGATATCCAAGTGGTTAGTCGGCTCATCCAGGACCAGAAAATTATTATTTTGGGAAAGAAGCTTGGCCAGAACCAAACGACTTTTTTCTCCACCTGAAAGGTATTTTACTTTTTTCTTAACATCGTCACCACGAAACAAAAAAGCCGCTAGTAAATTCCGTATATAACCATCACTCGCCTCATGCAATTCTTCTCTTATTTGGTCGAAAACACTGTTCTCTGGATTAAGAACCTCTAGGGAATATTGAGAAAAATAACCTAGTTTCGTTGAAGGGCCAATTTTAACTTGTCCATCACTGGCCTGGGTTTGACCTGTTAACACCTTTAATAGCGTAGACTTACCAGCACCATTTACTCCGACCACGGCAATCTTTTCTGAGCGCTTAACGATTCCATTAAGCCCGGAGAACACACCTTGCTTTTCTCCATTTGCTTTTTCCCATGTTTTGCCAAGACTCTCCATTACGACAACATCATCACTCCCACGTGGAGGTGTGCTAAATTCAAATGATATTCTTTCTTCTTCCGGTGGTAACTCTATACGATCAATTTTTTCTATTTTTTTAACTCGAGATTGAACTTGGGCGGCATGAGAAGCACGGGCCTTAAATTTGGCAATAAAGTCTTCTTCTTTTGCCAGCATCGCCTGTTGTCGTGAATATTCCGCTTTTAACTGCTCTAACCGAATCTCTCTTTCCTTTAAATAAAAATTATAATTTCCTGAATAGGTCGTAATACGTTTTAAATTTATTTCAATGGTTTTCTTACAGACATTATTCATAAACTCCATATCATGCGTTGTCATAAAGATAGAGCCCTTAAAGTTTTTTAGCCAATCTTCTAACCATAAAATCGTTTCTATATCCAAGTAATTGGTAGGCTCATCCATAATAATCAAGTCAGGATTAGTAACTAAAACTTTGGCCAATGCAATACGCATCTTCCAACCACCGCTAAACTCTTCAACCATTTTATGATGATCAACTGGCAGAATTCCTAGCCCCGTCAAAATTTCTTCGGCCCTTACTTCTAAATCATAGCCACCAATTTTTTCAAAATCAGTTTGCACATCTCCCATGCGCACTAAAACATCGTTCATTTCATCATCTGTAATATCAGGGTCTGATAATTTAGCTTCAAATTCTCTCAGTTGTTGCTGTAAGCGCTTTACTTTAGCATCACCCTCAACCACTTCCTGCAAGGCGGTTCTACCTTTCATCTCTCCAACTTTTTGAGAAAAATAGGCCATCCGTAAATTGTCTGGGAAGCTGATCTGTCCCTCATCTGGTCTTTCTTCCCCAATAATCATGCGAAACAAAGTAGACTTACCAGCGCCATTAGGCCCTACCAAACCAACTTTTTCACCAGGATTTATTTGAAAAGTTCCCCCAGAATAGAGTGTTTCTCCCCCCTGAATCTTAGAGATGTTAGAAATATTTAGCATAGAAAATTACCTTAAATACTTTAGACTATTACTGTTTTATGCAGCATTAAATTAAACGCTTCTAGATTATATTGAAATTCTATTTTTGCAATATCGATTTTGCGTTTTAATTCAATTAAATTAATATGAGGAATTCTGCTTTTGAGATCTTTGTACTGTTTTTGCATTTCTTCAAAGCTTTGCAACGATTCTACCACACGCTCTTTTATTTTTTCCAGTTCAAGCAGCTTGTGGTCCTCTAAACTATACTTTTCCTTGGCCTGCTTTAAACGCATCTGTAATCTAGCTGCTATAATTTTAAAATTAGGTGTTTTTTTCAATTTGGAGGCCAGCTTAAGCTTTTCCAGCATCGCGATCAACCACTTAGTTGGGTCAAACTGGAACCAACGAATTCCGTTACGATAATCAGCCTGAAAATAGTGGTGAAAATTATGGTAACCTTCTCCGAAAGTCAGTAAGGCCATTAACCAACTATCCCTTGCTGTATTATCATCTGTATAAGGCGTTTTCCCTATATAATGGCAAAGAGAATTAATGAAAAAAGTACTGTGATGAATCAGCACAACTTTCAAAAGAGCACCAACGGCCAGCCCACCCAGAAATGAATCAAAAAATAACCAGCCAAGCACAGACGGAAGAATAATTCCAAAAAAACCCGCAATTTTAAAATAATGATTATGTTGAAACATTACATATTTGTCTTTCATAAGATCTTTTACATAACGATCATGAAAGTAGTTATTATCTTTAAGTAAAATCCATCCCATATGTGCATAAAAAAATCCTTCATTTATATTATAAGGATCTTTATGCGTATCACATTGACTATGATGCATACGGTGATCACTTGCCCATTTTAATAATGAGTTTTGAAAAGCAGCTGCTCCAAAGACTAAAAAGAAAATGCGCACTAATGGATGAGCATCATAAGATTTGTGTGAAAATAAGCGGTGATATCCTGCTGTTATAGAAATCCCAGACAACATATAGAAGAAAACTCCTAAAACGACTAATTCCCATTTGAATCCATCAAAATATATCCATAAAATAGTTAAAGTAATGGCCGCAGGTGGTGTTAGAAGTAAAAACAAGCTATTTAGCCATGATAGGTTTTTAAGATAGTACTTAAAATTTTTTGCCATAAATGATTCCAGATTAAGATTTTCAAGTTATATGATAACTAAATTATAGTCTACATAGCAATAAAGTTAATTGATATAACACAAATATATACTAACTTTTGTCCTTTAACTGACTGATTTTATTTGTATAACATCTTTTTTCCTACTATTTTCCTCAACTTAACCGATATGAAGATCAGACAGGAGAATTAGTATGAAAACAATAACTATTAGTCTTATAATTGTGGCCTTTGCTGGACAGGCCTTTGCTGGGCGGGCTTACGCGAGAGAAAATGATAAGGCCCACAAGGACTTTGATCGGGCAATAAAACTAAGTATTAGTAGACTCTATAGTCAAAATATGAATAAGCTAGTGAAGAGCTACAATAACAGTAAGTTTGATCTAAAAAAGAAGTTATTACTACTTG
>JBFEUX010000368.1:0-1864 GCA_041547255.1 Bacteriovoracaceae bacterium | reverse complement strand
CATTGCATTTGGTATGGGGATAGACAAATCTAACGTGCGCTTTGTGGCCCATATGGATATGCCTAAATGCATTGAGTCCTATTATCAAGAAACAGGAAGGGCTGGACGAGATGGTCTGCCCGCTAAAGCATGGATGTTACACGGATTACAAGAGGTCGTGCAGATTAAGCGCATGATGAATAAAGGTAACTCTAGTGTTCGCAGGCGGCGGGTTAATGAGCAAAAATTAGAGGCCATGCTAGGACTTTGTGAAACAACTATTTGTAGGCGGCAAGTTCTTTTAAATTATTTTTCCGACCCCTATGAGGGGCCTTGCCATTCCTGTGATATATGTCAGCAGGGAGAGTTGGATAAAATTGATGCCACTAAGGAAAGTTTATTGGCCCTTAAATGTGTGCATGAAAGTGAGCAAAAATTTGATGTCTATTATATTATCTCTCTTTTACAGGGTGATTTAACAGATGAGGTTTTAAAAAGAGGGCATAACAAGTTAGCAAGCTTTGCCCAAGGTAAGTATTTAGATGAAGCAAACTGGCATTCAATTTTTCGGCAATTGGTGGCCACCGGAATTTTAAAATGTGCTATGGATGGTACTTCTAAAATGCAACTAACTCCGAAAGCTTTAGAAGTGGTTGAAGGTGAGCGGCAAGTCTGGTTAAGATTAGATGCCAAGTCAAAATCATCAGTCGTAAAAACGAAGAAAAAAAGGACTCGCCACAAAAAACAGGCAAATTCGAAACCGCTGGATATACCGGTGGATGTAAACTCTAGTGAAGAAGAGATTTTTCAGTACCTTAAAGAATTTAGAAGAAATTTAGCAAAAAAACGCCGTACAAAAGCCTTTAAGATTTTTCCGGATAAAACACTTATGGAATTTGCAATACATAGACCTACTGAGCTGCATGAAATTGAAGGGATCTATGGTGTGGGGCCAAAGAAGCTTAAAAAATATGGTAAAATATTTATTGAAGAAATTGAGAAGATAGTGAGCTAAATTATGGATCAAAAACAGCAAGAATTTAATCTTGAAGGCACTGATTTTATCGAACTATGCGATTTATTAAAAATTACGGGCATGTGCGAAACAGGTGGAATGGCCAAGTATGAAATTGCTGATGGCCAGGTGATGGTAGATGGAATTATTGAAAATCGTAAGCGTTATAAGGTGCGCGGTAATCAAATTATTGAGTATAATGGGGAGCAAGTCAGGGTTCTTCCTTAATGTTGCTGTGCAGAATACCCCATAAATACTTTCATTCGGCCATTGACCACTCTTTTATGGCCCGGTAGAATTCCATTAAACATAGCTAAGGAATAATTATGAAAAACATCGTTTTTTTATTGATATCTGTTTTAAGTTTCTCCGCTTTTGCAGCAAAGAATTATATCTCTGGTCATCAAAAGGTTACTTTTAGGACCGGCGCAGGAACAGATAATAAAATTATTCGTATGATTGAAACTGATGAGGCCGTAACGGTGCTTGAAGCAGGTGATACTTGGACTAAGGTAAAAGATAAAGATGGTGAGGAAGGTTATGTGCTTAATCGCTTTTTAACCAAAGAAGTACCAGTTGTTTTAAAATATAAATGGTTGCGCGGACAACATGAAAAATTAAAAGAGACCAATGCTGAATATATTACGACAAACAAAGAGTTAAAGAGCAAAATGAAAGATCTAGAAACTCAGCTGGCCAATACAACCTCTGCTTTAGAGCAAACTAAAAAAGAATATGAAGAACTAAAAGTAGGTGCTGCTGATTATATTGGTCTGAAAAATAAATACGACACTACAGTTAAAACCCTTAGTGTTCAAACAGATAAAGTTGAAACACTGGAATCTCAAATCTCAATTTATTATATTAAGT
>JBFEUX010000132.1:0-8073 GCA_041547255.1 Bacteriovoracaceae bacterium | reverse complement strand
TATCCTTGCATATACCAGCAATTCTATTCTTGCCGATACAACTCGCTTAAATATTGATCAGATCCGCTTACTTGAAGGTTTTGACTATAATTTTGAACTTATTGATAGTTTTAACAGTGATTACTATATTAATCTGAACTGCCAAAGCTTCTTTAAAAAATATGATTTCTACAATGCGCAAAATGAGTTAGTCATGGAGCACTATATTACTATCAATGAATGCCAAGACTTATTTGAAAATGCATTAAGTTGCTTAGAAACTGTGGGTAAAAAATGCATTGATTTTTCTATGCCCTTTAGAGAAAGCTGCTATTGTGAAGCGCCTTTTTAGCTACTGTAACTTGGCATAGCTATACCTTTTTTATATAAGGAATATATGAAAATTTTATTACTCGCTAGCTTTACTCTTCTTTACGCTTTTACTACTCAGGCAAAAATAATTGAGATCTACGACACTCAATTACAAACAAAACGCAACCTACAAGAACTCCTGATGGAAACACCATCGCAAGCAATTTTTGTACTGGGAGAATTTCATAACACCAATGAGATTCAAAATGCCCAAGCCGAAATTATTCAAGAAAAAGTGAAGTTTGAAAAAGCACAAAATAATTTCAATCTTCATTGGGAATTTTTAGAATATACCAAGCAAAATGTAACAGAAATGTTCTTTGAGCAATTTATACAAGGGCAAATTAGCTCAAACGAGTTTGTAACCCAGACTGCCGGTGCTCAAAACCTCCACTATACTCCCATATTTGATGTCTTAAAATCATATGGAGGTAAAGTCAGAGGTATAAATCTCCCGCGAGTTATAAAGCAAAAAATTATTAAAGAAGGTATTGAATCAGTAGATCCCAACTATATTCCTGTAAATCATTACGTAGGTGGTGCTGACTACCAAGAGAGATTCGCAGCGGTCATGGGTACCCATGTTCCACCGACAGCACTCGCAAAATACTTTTTAGCTCAATGCTTAACTGATTCTGTGATGGCCGAACAAGTCTCCCTGCATTTAGGTAAACAACCCTTAAACTTCCTTATTGCTGGCTCTTTTCACACTGACTTTTATGATGCGACAGTTGTGCGCTTGCAAAAGCTTATCAACACAGAAATCATAACCTTTAAATTTATAAGTGCTAAACAGAATACAGCAGAAGAAATTGCTCAATTTAAACAAGGTGAAAATAAATACGGCCCTTACGCTGATTATATTATCATCACCGAATAGAGGTTTACTGTTATGAATTGCCCTAACTGTAAAACGGCAAGTTTTGTACGAACAGAATATGAAAGCGTGGAAATTAACCAATGTAAATCTTGTCATGGAGTTTGGTTAGATCAAGATGCACTCACCCAAATTATAGAAAACAGAACCGTAAAATTTGGCCAACAAGACATTATAGAAACCATCAGTACAACCTTTGCGGGAATGCCTCAAGCAGAAATGGAAAAGGCCACGAGAGAATGTCCTATTTGCTGCCGACAACTTTCCCCCATTAATTACAGCTATAATTCAGGAATTATTCTGGATATTTGTTCCCAGGGCCATGGTCTATGGCTAGATCAAGGCGAATTAGAAAAAATCCAGCAATATCGTGAATACTGGCACGACAATATTAAAGAAAACGAGCAATCCATAACCAGACTTATTGAAGATATAGAAGAAAAACCAACTCAAGTAGGGTTTCAATCACTATTATTTAATCTTTCTATCGAGATTTCGGATATCATTTCCAAACTAAAACGCTAGCGTTTGTGCATAAAAAAACAATTCACAAAAAAGTTAGTAATCTTACCTTTATGTACCCGGGCCATTTCTAGCGGAAGCTCTTTGGATTCAATCGGCTCAATGGCAAAGCGGGATCCAAAATACTGCGTTACCATATCTGCATTCATAGCAAAGGGAGGACCAACTTCCTGGTTATCAAAATGAATGGTAATGAGAAAATACTTAGCATTGCCTATATGCTGATCCATAAAATCGACATAGCGTAAGCGTATCTCGTGCGGAAGAGCAATGAGGGATGCTCGATCAAATACATATGAAACATCTGACAAGATAGCAGGATCTAAATCAAATAAATCACCACAATAAATTTGCAGATCTTTTGCTTTATACAGCTTGAGCTTGTCCAGCTGCTCAACTTCATATTCAATATTATTGTCAGCAAAGAATTCATTACAGGCAATTTCAGATAACTCCACCCCAATGACTTTATGTCCTTGCTCAACAAAAAACAGCATATCTTTGGTTTTACCACACAGAGGAACAAAGACAGTTCCTTTATCTGTTGCTAGTTTATTCCAATATTTAACTAAATACGGGCTATACTCAGCTTGGTGAAAGCCAATTTCATGTCGTTCCCACTTTCCTAACCAGAATTCTTTTTCCATAATTAGGACCTTCTAGACTTAGCAAGAACTATGATTTGCTTCATTAAGGTCTCACCTCTTTTCCAGGCGATTTCCACCTTATCACCTGCACGATAGTATTTAAGAGCAAATGCCAAATCATAAACATTTTTAATATCAATATCACCGATTTGTACTAAGATATCACCACCTGTCATCCCTGCTTGCATTGCAGGAGAACTATCACTAGTCTTGGTACACACAACACCTACGATATCATCAGCTTGACCAAACTCAGGTACACAACCAAGATGGGCCCCATAGCCACGAGAACGCCCTTCTCCGCCATCACCAGCATCATAATTAGGGTTATAAACTAAACTTTTTCCTGCATCTAAATTGCTAATTAATCCTAGTGCATATTTTTGGATTCCCCCCAGGGCCTTGTAATCAATTTTTTCAAAGGTATCATGACTGGTGTGATAATCTTCATGGGCCCCTGTCGTAAAAAACAAGGATGGGATTTTTTTATTGATAAAAGAAGCATGATCAGATGATCCCACTGAGTTTTTCTTAAAGGCCATGCTGAGATTACTGGTTAGTGGCCCTAAATGAGTGCTCCAGCCTGTGGCCGAATCAGTTCCCATAATACTTAGCTCTTTATTATATCTTCCCACCATATCAAAATTTAACATGGCCGTGATTTTTCCATAAGTGGCTTCATAACGTTGCCACATATCTACAAAATGACTAGAACCAAGAAGTCCCATTTCCTCTGCATTAAATAAGACAAATACGTAGGTTCGTTTAAGTTGTTTTCCAGATAATTCTTTGGCCAGTTTTAATACCATGGCCGTCCCAGAAGCATTATCATCAGCTCCATTATGAATTTTAGGATCACGACTTGCATCAAGAGAAGACTCTCCTCCCCAGCCAAGATGATCCATATGCCCACCAATCACCACAACTTCTTGCATAAGTTTTTGATCAGTCCCTTTAAGCACACCTACAATATTAGCGATTCGACCTGTTTTCTTTTTAAGATGAACTTTTAAAGATGCACTTCCCGCAAGAGTAAAGCTTTTTGGCTTTTGGGTTTTGGCAATTTCTTTTTGTACACTTAAGGTATCTAATCCCTTAGGCATTTTCGTATTGATAAAGCTGTTGGTAATTTTCCCAGAGATAATACTAAAACGACTTCCCCCTCCTTCCGCTGAATTGAAGTATGGAGCTTCTTCTTGAGGATAGCCAACAATACTCATAGGATCGTTTACCACCAAAATCCCTTTCGCTCCGTGAGAAATAGCATTTTTCAATTTATAAAATAATGAACGATAGTTAATATAATCCGGATGTCTAAATTTGGAATTTACATTTCCAATACCAGGATCTCCAGTTAAAACTACGACAATTTTATTGGTAACATCTATACCCGCATAATCATCATATTTAAGATTAGGATCACTTTTGGGAATAGAGATACCAAAGCCTGCAAACACCACTGAAGTCTCATTCAAATCACCACTAAGAGAGTAAGAGATCGGTTGAAAGCTCGTTGCCAGAGAACCAAATTGAAACTCATTATCTCCGTCTTTAAGCATTTCTGTAAAAATGGTGAATTCTTGTTTGTACGATCCATCTAAAGCTTCTAGTCCATAAGCTTGTAATTTATTAACTAGATATTGGGTGGCCATTTCATTACCGCTCTGACCAGGCTTTCTCCCCTCTAATTTATCTGAGGCCAAATAACTAATAATATCTTTAAAGCTCTCAGCAAACGATGCTGTTGAGAACAAGGCAAAAATTACAATTGCTAAAATCCGTGTCATATTTTAATCTCCTAATATTATGTTTTTACCAATTTGGAGTTAATTGATCAATGATTCGTGAAGAGCTTATACACCCTGCAATATCACATTTTCCGCTGGCCTTATTGGTTTTAGTTATGTTTACCAAAACAGCACAGTTCTTTGTCACAGAAAAGTACACAGAACTGAAAAAAAACCTAGCTCTTATTTCCAAATTCTTGCTACTTACCGGAAGTGCCTTTTTACTTCCTACATTATTTTTAGGTGATATGGCGTTCGATGCCGTCAAATCAGATGTCTGTAATTTTATTACTGTATATCGTCATGAAGACTTAGGGCATTATACACTTGTCACTTTTATTGTGGCCATCGTCTTTGACACGCTGATTCAGATCAAGCAAGTACCTGCCAAACTACGGCCACTGCTTAATATTGCAACTCTCATTACCATTTTCTTAGGTAATTATTTTTTACTTAATACGGCCAATCTCGGTGGAGAGCTAGTTTATGAGCAAGGGGTTGCTGTTAAAGCGGTCAAAAAAGATTGTTCACAAATCAATAGTCTAAATTAAATCATCCATTCTCTTGGAGTGAGTCTTAATCCATATCTGTAATGACTTTACCTTTGCTGTAATCATACTCACTTCCCTGCATGGAATGAGGGATAGAGTAAACTGCAAAAAGAATAACCGCTGCTGCTACTACTGGCCATTTTCTTTCAGACTTCCAAGTCGCCAAAACTGCGAAGGTCCAAGAAAGTACCCCAATTAACAGCTTATTATCAGTTAAATCATAATCATATGGAAAACCGGCCCAGTATACACCAAATGCATACTTTTGCACGATTGGGCCTAAGATCATCCCTCCAATAAAAAGACAACCTAAAGTTACCCGGGCAACAAGTTTATATTTTTTCGTCCCATAGATAGTTTCAAATAGCGCAACTACCGATAAAAGCATTGAGAAGAACATAAAAGTCACGTGTGGCGCCAAGATAGTAGTAGGAACTTCACCTTTATAGCGAATAAAAATAGGATCATTCTTAGTAGCTAGCTGCTGCATAGAACTCCCGTAGTTTACATTCATAAAGTAAGTTAATTTACCCGCTGGTGGCTGGTTCGGAAGAAAAGTTTTAAGGACATTTCCCTCTTTTATAAAATCAACTGTCTTCCAGGCTTCTTGGGTTGGATAGCGCTTATAAGTTAAGGTGGCCGACATGTGCTTAAAATGAAATTATTGATACTCATCATGGCGTTTTTTGCTACGAGTTTAACAAATATTGTTCATGCAAAAAGTAAAAAATGTGAATACGCGGTGGGTGAACTATATTGTGCCCATATTTCCTTTACTGGAAAAATATCACGTAAACAAGATTCAAGCTTTTTACTAAAGATAACAGACAGGCAGGGAAAGATTACGCCTTTGGATCGGCCCCCCAAAGTATGGTTATGGATGGTTATGAAAAGTGGTCATGGGCACGGTTCAGATGACGTAAAAATTTCGCCACATAAAACCAGTGGTTATTTGATTGAAAATGTTTGGCTTCTCATGATGGGGACTTGGCAAATAAAAGGTGAAATTGCTGTGGCCGGTAAAAAATATTCCTTTTATGTTCCAGTCTGTGTCGGCAAATCGGCCAAAGATGGGCACCTGGGAAAATGTAAACTGTAAGATCAAGGAAGTTAGATGTATAACCTTATTGCCGTAGATGATGAAATTGATGTTAAAATCCTTTTTGAACACTTTTTCAGAAAAGAAGAAGAACAAGGCAACTTAAAACTTTATTTTGAACAGAGTGCAAATGGCTGTTTAAAATTATTAGAGTTTCTCGAAGGCAATACAATTGTAATTACCGATATTAATATGCCTGATATGACAGGGGTAGAACTGCTAAAAATTATCCACAATAAATTTCCTAAAATTAAAGTTGTGCTCGTAAGTGCTTATAATAAGATGCATTATGCAGATCAACTTCAAGGGATCACACCAGCGGCCATGGTAGAAAAACCTGTAGATTTTTCACGATTAAAGGGGATTATAAGTGATCTAGCAGCAAATTTTTGAAAAAATTTGCCAAGCTGTCTGTGAATGTGCAAGATTTTCTCCGAAGAAGTGGAGGATTTATGAGCAAATTGTTTTTACTGATTAATGTTTTATTTTCTCAAATATTATTCGCGAGCGAATTAGACCTCATTAAAATTACAAATGATGAAGATAAAGAAGTTACCATTATGTATGTGGATCTTGATCAATACAATGGTATTCTTAGCTTTGGTAAGCGAACTTACAATAATGGAGTTCAAATCTCGCAAGAAGTCATTGCAACTGATTTAACTGATTCAGGGGTAGTGTTAGAAAGACAAAAAAGCCGGGATGTTATTATTCTCAGAGGCCTTAACTACACACCTGAGCATGGTGGTACAATGGTGATTGATTATCTATATAATGGAATCACGGGAGCCCGGCGTGAGTTTAACTTAGACTTAGATAAAATGTATGACAGTTGGAAGCTAATGGCCGAAGGCAAAGTTATCAATCACATTCACTTAAAAAGTCACCGTAAAAGGTTCATTGGGCTGGTGGGTATAGCATACATTGAGATCCGCGAATAATGAGTTTTATTACAGAGTACCAATTTAACATTCTTATTATTTTAGGCTTAATTACTTTAGCTTTGAGTATCTATCTGGGTATGCTTTTCGTAAGACTTAGAAGTCAGTTGAAAATTTCAAAACAAAAAGAAAAAGACTATCAGAACCAGCTGGCTGAGAAAGAACTTTTTTATCGCGATAGTATTATAACTATCTGCAAGGCCACGTTACAACAACAGTGTGAATTATCTGAAGCCTGCTTAAGAATTCATCATCTTATTCAATATTACCCGGAGAAGGCCAGTCATGCTGATTACCAGGTTTTTAGTAAAATGCACGAAGAGATTAGTGATTTTGCAGTGTTAGATGCGCGAAAACAGCTCACTAAACAAGAAATGCATAGTCAAGATAAGGCCAGGTTCAAAATTGAAGATCGATATCGTACTGAAATATATAATGCCTTAAAAATACTTAAAGATGACTTCCAAAGCATTAATTAAGTTTGGAGATTTCAATACCACACATGCACCGTGTTATAATTATGTATGGGTGTTTATAAATTAAAGTTGCAGGATTTTCAAAATCTACAGAAACCGGTACAAGATCTCTCTGAATTTTGGAAGGGATATTTTGCTGGGGTCGCCATAAATTTAAATCATTTATTTTTTAAATATACTCATCAGAATGTTTCAGTTAAGTACCTCCATCGTGATGTCATAAAGGGCAAGGATTATCTTGCGACTATGGGACAAAATAGCGTTATTCGTACTTTTAAAGTTGAACCCCATCAGGGGACGGGACTATTTTATTTAAACAATGATTTATGTAATCACCTTATTGATTGTCTCTTGGGGGGCGGAGAAAAGCATGCGACAAAAGAGCATGTGAGCACTTCTGTTGATCAGAAGATTTTAGATCATGTTTTACAGGATATGCTTGTTGTTTTACAAAAACAGCTGACCATGGACGGGAGAGTGTTAGAACTCAAGGCGGCCAAAACTATCGATCTCAATTTATTCGCAATGTCTGCTGCTGCAGAGCAAATTATAAGTGTACAACAATTTGTGGTTCTAAGTGGTAACAGCTCTTATGTTTTCGATATTACCTTTACCAACAGGGTTTTAGAGGAATTTCTCCTAATATAGACTGGCAATATGACACATAAGTAGGCATAATATCCAAAAATTTTAAAAAGGATATTGTGATATGAACACCAGTGATTTTCAAAAGTGTATCTTGGCAGGAATTCCGTTAGAACTACCTCCCAAAAAAGATTATGACGAGTCTATAAATCACGCACCGAAAAGAAAAAAAATTTT
>JBFEUX010000401.1:0-1296 GCA_041547255.1 Bacteriovoracaceae bacterium | reverse complement strand
AGGGTGGGGCAATAGAGGTCTATGAATTAAAAACACCTTGTATACTTGCAACTAATAAAGGACTCAACACTCCTAGATATGCATCTCTTCCTGGAATTATGAAAGCGAAAAGAAAGCCAATGCAACAACTTTCTCTAGGTGATGTAGGTGTTACTGCTGATGACAGAAGAGTGGTTTATAGTGGTTTTCAACTTCCACCAGAAAAGCCAGCTGGTAAAAAGTTTGATGCGATGGATGAAGCTGGGCAAGCTTCTGTAGTTGCAGAAGTTGTTGGATTATTAAGAACAGAAGCTAAGGTTATTTAGGGGGACGTATGGCGAATGTATTAGTTTTTTCTGAAACAAATAAAGAAAGTGTTAAACCGGTAACTTTAGAAATCTTGGGTAAGCTTACTGGTCAAACGGTAGAGGTTGCAGTGATTGGTGAGCTTGGTGATGATCAAGTAAAAGTTTTAGCTGAACATGGTGCTGCTAAAGTTCATAAACTTAAAGGTGACAACCTGGATAAATATTCTCCTGAAGGTTATGCTAATGCACTTCATGGATTTATTTCTGCTGGAAATTATGACTACGTAATGACAGGTGCCACATCTCTTGCCAAAGATATGGTTCCAAGATTGGCCACAAAATTTGACGCTGGTATGGCTTCAGACTGTACTAATTTTGTATTTGAAGGTGATACTTTTAACGGAACTAGACCTCTATTTGCAGGTAAATGTCTTGCAAAAGTAAATCTTCAAGGACCTAAGCCGCATTTTGTAACTGTAAGACCGAACGCGCTTGGCATGCCGGAATCAACAACAGCTGCTGCTGGAGAAGTAGCAGATGCAAGTGTTGAAGCAGGACAAATCAGAGCGGCCATTAAAGAGATCATTGCTTCTGCATCAGAAAAAGTTGATTTAACTGAAGCAAACATAATTGTTTCAGGCGGAAGAGCAATGAAGAACTCTGACAATTTTAAAATTCTTAATGAAATGGCAGATGTTATTGGAGCCACAGTTGGAGCTTCACGTGCCGCAGTTGACTCTGGCTACGCTAGTCCTGATATGCAAGTAGGACAAACAGGTAAAACTGTTTCTCCTTCGTTGTATATTGCCTGTGGTATTTCTGGTGCTATCCAACACTTGGCCGGTATGAGAACATCTAAGGTTATTGTTGCTATTAACACAGATCCGGATGCTCCTATCTTTACAAAAGCTGATTACGGAATTGTTGGCGATCTATTTAAGATCGTTCCAATTATGACTGAAGAGTTTAAAAAAATTCTAGCTTAATAATGTGCCAGGCACCTTTTGGT
>JBFEUX010000176.1:0-6616 GCA_041547255.1 Bacteriovoracaceae bacterium | reverse complement strand
TGCGGGCCGCTGATGTTTATCTGTCAAAATCAGGAGTTGAATATATTTGGAAGCTAATCAAAAGCTCAGACTATGTTATAAAAATTATTTATCGTAATTTAATATTTTCACTTATTTATAATGTAGCAGGAGTATACTTAGCATTTACAGGCCAGGTGACTCCCTTGGTGGCGGCCATCTTGATGCCACTTAGCTCTCTTAGTGTGCTGGCTTCAACTGTGTTATCCACCGGCAAACTTAAGAAAATGATAAGTTAATTAAGAAGAACCTGATATGCATCATGAAAAAATTAATATTTTCATGTAGTCTATTAAGGGAAATTTAGTGTGAAATATTATGGAAGTATTAATTTTGATTTTACCAATTGCTCTGGTTATATCACTCGCATTTGTGCTGAGTTTTATTTTTGCCGTTAAAAAAGGGCAGTATGATGATATGGAAACGCCAGCACATAGAATCTTAATTGAAGAAAAAACAATCAAGAATAAAAAAGTAGAGAAAAATAACATTCTAGGAGATTAACGTATGAGTGAAAGGCAACTTGAAAGCTTTTCCTATAATGATGTGATTGTAAAAAAGTTTGCAATCGCTACATTGTTATGGGGAGCTGTAGGAATGCTTGTTGGGGTTATTATTGCCGCCCAACTGGCCGACTGGCGATTGAACTTTGGGATTGAATGGTTAACCTTTGGTAGATTAAGACCACTTCACACGAACGCAATTATTTTTGCCTTTGTAGGAAATGGGATCTTTGCCGGGATTTATTATTCAACTCAGCGATTACTCAAAACGCGAGTGTTTAGTGATACTCTAAGTAATATTCACTTTTGGGGCTGGCAGTTAATTATAGTTCTCGCGGCCATTACTTTACCCTTGGGTATTACCCAAAGTAAGGAGTATGCAGAACTAGAATGGCCAATCGATTTATTGATTACCGTTATTTGGGTCGTTTTCGCTGTTAATTTTTTTGGGATGCTTAAAACCAGAAGAGAGAAGCATATCTATGTTGCTATCTGGTTTTATATTTCTACCATAATTACGGTAGCAATGCTTCATATTGTAAACTCAATTGAAATTCCAGTTAGTTTAATGCAAAGTTATCCTGTTTATGCCGGCGTGCAAGATGCACTAGTGCAATGGTGGTATGGCCATAATGCAGTTGCATTTTTCCTGACGACCCCAGTGCTGGGTCTTATGTATTACTATGTACCAAAGGCTATTAATAGACCGGTTTATAGTTACCGACTTTCAATCATTCACTTTTGGTCTTTGATTTTTATCTATATTTGGGCGGGGCCTCACCACTTGCTTTACACGGCATTACCTGAGTGGGCACAAACTTTAGGGATGGTTTTCTCCATTATGCTATGGGCGCCATCCTGGGGGGGGATGATCAATGGTCTACTTACCCTAAGAGGTGCTTGGGATAGAGTTAGAGCGGAAGCTACTTTAAAGTTTTTTGTTACGGCCTTAACTTTTTACGGAATGTCGACTTTTGAAGGTCCACTACTTTCAATTAAATCTGTAAGCTCTTTGGGACACTATACAGACTGGATTATCGGGCACGTTCACTCTGGTGGTATTGGATGGAACTATATGCTTACTGCTGGGATGCTTTATTATTTGATTCCCAAACTGTGGAAAACAAAAATTTATAATGAAAAGCTTGCAAATACTCAATTCTGGACAGCCACCTTAGGACTTGTCCTTTACTATGTGTCGATGGTTGTTGCGGGGATTACTCAAGGTCTTATGTGGCGAGCAGTTAATGCTGATGGACAGCTTGTTTATCCAAACTTTGTGGAGACTGTAGATAAAATTGTTCCGATGTATTATATTCGTCTTATTGGAGGGCTCTTAGTCTTCACTAGTTTTCTTATCATGGTTTACAACATGTGGATGACTATCAAGAAAGCTCCTAAACAGGCAGAAAAAGAAGATGTGTATCAAGCTCCAGCTCTTACCGCAGATGCTGGTAAAGGTGAACATGGACACAGAAAACTAGAGGGAATGACAGCTGTATTTACCGTTCTTGCATTTATTGCGGTTGCAGTAGGAACGATTATTGAATTTGTTCCAGCCTTTCTTTCAAAAGATTTTATCGAGATTAGTGAGAAAGTTAAGCCCTATACTCCACTGGAAGTTGCCGGTAGAGACATCTATGTGCGTGAAGGTTGTTATACTTGTCACTCACAAATGATTAGACCGATGAAGTCTGAGGTCTTGAGATATGGAGCCAGGTCTGAAGCGACGGAATTTATTTACGATAGACCTTTTCAATGGGGATCAAAAAGAACGGGACCAGATCTGCATCGGGTAGGTGGAAAGTATCCTGATTCTTGGCATTATTTTCATATGCTAGATCCAAGAAAGATTACTCCAGGTTCAATCATGCCTCCTTACCCATGGCTATTTAAAAAGAAAACAGAATATGGAATGTTATCTAGAAAACTAAAAGTACTTAAGTCTTTAGGCCATCCATACACTGAAGAAGAAATAGAAAATGCCTCTGTGCTAGCAAAAGAGCAAGCTAAGCAAATTACAGAAGCGATGGCCGATTCAGGTGTTGAAGCAAAAATGGAAAATAAGCAAATTATAGCGCTTATTGCTTATTTACAAAGACTAGGTCGCGATCTAGGAGGTAAATAATGAAATCTGAAGTGTTAGCAAATTTCCAAGATGTTTGGCTTACCAGTAGTGCATTGATTTTGTTTTTTACTGTGTTTGTTGGAGTTTCTATCTTAGCTTGGAAAAAGACTTCTAGTGAGAAGTTTAAACAGATGGAAAATCTCCCCTTTGACGAAGGAAGAAAAAAATGAGTAACGATAATAAAGAAAAAGAAGTACAAGTATTTGAAGATGAAAAAAAGATTCTTCTTGAACATGATTATGATGGCATTAGAGAGCTTGATCATCCATTACCGAGATGGTGGGTTGTTACCTTCTGGTTGACGATTATTTTTGCTGTTCCTTATTGGGCCGCTCACACATTTTTTGGTGCACAATCAATCAATGAAGAGTTAGCAGCCGATATGAAAGAAGTTGTTGCCCAACAGGCTGAGTATGAAAGGAAAAAAGGAGCCTTTAATATGGCCGAATTTGAGGCTTATATTGCGACTCCTAAAGCCACTAAAACCGGTAAGAAAACCTTTCGAAGAAAGTGTAAGGCTTGTCATGGTGCTAACGGCGAAGGTGGCGTTGGCCCAAATTTAGCTGATAATTTTTGGATTAATGGTGACGGGTCTCCAGAAACGATTTATAAAGTTATTAAAAATGGTATTGCCGAAAAAGGTATGCCAGCCTGGGGGCCAACTCTTGGTAAAGAAGGAGTTTTCGCTGTTTTAAAAATCGTAATGGATTTTAAAGGTACTAATCCTGAAAATGCTAAAGAAGCTCAAGGAACTGAGTATAAATAAGGTCTTGGAATGAATGAAGCTCAAAAGACTGCGAATGATCTATATGATGAAGGCTTTTCCCGTAAGAGGTTAGGAACAACTGACGAAAAGGGGAATCGAGTTTATCTTCACCCCATTGATGTCAAAGGAAAGTGGAGGAAAATCCGCAAAATTGTTTATTGGGTTCTTATCGGAATCTATCTGCTTCTTCCCTGGGTCTATATCAATGGTAAGCAAATCATATTATTGAATTTACCTGCTCGTGAGTTCTATATCTTTGGCACAACTTTTTATGGCCATGATGCTCCACTAAGTATTTTCCTATTCCTGGGATTTATTTTCTTAGTTAGCTTTGTCACGGCCTTATGGGGGAGAGTATGGTGTGGCTATGCTTGTCCGCAAACGGTTTTTATCGATAGCATTTTCAGGCCAATTGAAGCGCTGATTGAAGGAACACCTCGTAAACGCCAAAAACTGGATAGCGCTCCTTGGAACTTCGAAAAAATATGGAAACGCAGTCTTAAATGGCTTCTCTTTCTTTTGGTTAGTCTACACATTGTTCATTCTTTTTTAGGATATTTTGTTGGTACTCGTAATCTGGTTAATATTACTTTGCATTCACCTCAGGATAATATGACCTTGTTCATCACGATGTTGGTGATGACAGGGATTATTCTTCTAGATTTTGGCTGGTTTAGAGAACAATTTTGTATTATTGCCTGTCCTTATGGCCGTTTTCAAAGTTTAGTCATGGATGAAAACTCTCTGATTGTCGCTTATGACGAAAAGAGAGGAGAACCCAGAAAAGCTAAGGGTGTTGCTGCTGAAGATGAAGGCGATTGTGTTAGCTGTGGTATGTGTGTGAAAGCATGTCCTACTGGTATTGATATTCGTGATGGTCTACAAATGGAATGTATTGCTTGTACCATGTGTATCGATGCCTGTGATGATATTATGGTTAGAGTCAAAAAGCCTAAGGGACTTATCCGTTATAGTACGGGCCTAAAACTTAAAGGCTTACCTGCTAAAATTAGCCCAAGGGTCTATATTTACTTTGCGCTTTTTGTTGCGGCGATGATTGGTTTATCTTCAGCCCTTTATTTAAGACAAAATCTTAAAACACAAGTGTTACGCGGAAGTAAATCACCTTATCAAGTCATATCTAAGCAAGGTAGTGAATCCAAGATTGTAAATCATATCAAACTTAAACTTAGTTATTACAAAACAGAGAAAACAAAACTTAAGTTAGTCCAGAATTTCAAGGATGGGGCCCCTAAAATAGATTTTATCGTACCTCAAGATATTATTGAATTTGATGCTGATAATATTGAAGCAAATGTTTTCTTTACCTTCAAACCTGAAATCTTAGAACATGGTTTACGCATCATTCACTTGGATTTAGTTGATGTAAAAACTGGTGAGGTACATAAAACGATAGAGGTAAAACTAGTTGGACCACTTAACTAATATATACTCGGCCAGTGCCTATTTACTCCCCGGAGTAACATTTCTGATTGGCCTAATGGGAAGTTTACATTGTGTAGGGATGTGTGGAGGACTGGTGATGTCTTGTACACCCACGCGAACCAATAACCTAACTTATCAGCTTGGGCGTTTAGTTAGTTATTTACTATTAGCCACGATGGCCGGTCTACTAGGTAGCTTTTTAACTATTGAAGCGACCAACCCTATCTTTAACGTGATCGCGGGCACTTTTATTGGTCTTATGCTTATATGGTTTGGAATTAAAAACTATATTCGTAAAAGCCCTCGTCTTGAAATACCTACATTCCTTAATGAAAAAATATTAAAAGTTTGGGGTAAGATACTTCCTAGGAATCAAAAAGAAGCTTCTTTAGCCTCTAGCTTTTTAGTAGGAAGTTTTTCTATCTTCTTACCATGTGGCCTTTTGTACGGAGTTGTACTTGCCCTGGCCTCTTTTGATAATCCCTTACTCGCAATGATGGCAATTAGTACTTTCTGGATAGGTACACTTCCTGCCATGAGCTTTGCTCCTAGTTTGGTAAAAAGGTTGATTAATCCACTTGCTCAAAGAATGCCTGTCGTGACTTCAGTGTTTTTAGTCACTATTGGCTTACTCACAATTGCTAACCGTGTTTATGCTTCATTTTACGCTACACCAGCCTGTCATTAGTCACTTATAATATTAAAAATATATGGTTTGCTGATATGTATCAGGGTTTTTGGTGGCCTCTAGGCATATAGTTTAGATGAAAGGATAATCAGAAAGAATAGAGGAGGTCCTATGAAAAATTTTTTAGAAATACCAGTTGAGGAATATGCAAGCCCTATTCTTTCCTTTGCCACTGAAGATATGGAAGTTGAAAAAATGATCGATCAACTTGAAGTAAATGGTTTTCGTCATCTTCCTGTTCTCTCTCAAGGAAAGCCGGTAGGAATGATTTCATCTCGAGATTTATCTCTCATTAAGGAGTTAAATCGTCACTTCGACCTCAGAGCTGAAGACATTATGGTAGCTGATCCATACTGCGTTCCCTTTGGAACTCCAATTGGGGATGTTGCTTTTGAAATGTCAGAAAGAAAAATAGGATCTGCAATCGTTGTCGACGAGAATGGAAATGCAGATAGTATTTTTACAAGTGTAGATGCTTTGAACGCCTTAGTTGAGATTGTGAGAGGTGATTTTGACACGAAATCTCAACCACAAACACAAGCTCAAATGTAACTAATATTAATCGCGCAACAAGGAAATAAAAATGAATGTACAAATTAGCTATAAAAACTTGGAGGCTTCTCCTTCAATTGAAGCCAAAATAAATGATAAATTAGAGCACTTGAAAATCTATTTTGATAATAAAATGAATGTAAATTGGGTTTGTTCAGTAGATGGTCATCAACAACATAAAAGTGAAGTAAATATTGTGGCCGGTCATCATAACTTTCATGCTCAATCAGTTGATAGAGACCTATATAAATCTCTAGACCAAGTCATTCATAAAATTGAAAGTCAAATTAGAAAAGAGAATGATAAAAAGAAAGAGAAACCTCATTATAGAATTCGCGAAGAAATTTAATATTTAAATTTTGAAATTGGCCTCCACAGTTATAATCTGTTGGAGGTCAATTTATGTAGATCTTCTTTTGGACACATATTTAGCTGAGAACAGTGTTCTTGAATTTCAAATATGGCCGTGCGTGGCAGAATAAGTACTTTAGACCCTTCAGCGATCTCCGCAGTAT
>JBFEUX010000314.1:0-2818 GCA_041547255.1 Bacteriovoracaceae bacterium | reverse complement strand
CAAATGTTTTCACAGTCAGTTGGTACCGTGCCTGTTCTCTCATCAGTGGGTGGACATGTAGATTCAGTGGTAGATGGAAAAACTGGTTTATTATTTGATCTGGCCTATGAAGGAGATAAGTTACAGCGACAACAGACAGTGAATAATGTGGTGAAGGCGCTGGAAAAAGCCCATACTATTTATCATGATGAACAAAAGTTTAATCAGCTGAGACTAAATGCTATTTCACTTAATAACTCATGGAGTGAGCGCATTAACTATTTTGAGAAGTTTTTAGATTTAGCATCTATTGAGTTCTTTGCAAAAGTTAAAGCTAAAAGAAAAGGAAACAGAGGACCGATTGATTTAACGAAATATCACGGTCGACTTGCAGTTCAAGGTGCATTTTGTTTTAGAGCTTATCAACCCCACCTCGGACTATAAATTACAAGCTTAGAAACTGCTTACGAGTCTTTTCAGAAAACTTTTCAATCGCATAACGCAAACTGGTTCTGGGAAGCTCTCTAATATGTTCTTTTAAAAATACTTTCAAACGATTTTCATCTCGCTTACCGCATTCCCTAAGTGTCCAGCCAATTGCTTTATGCATAAGATCGTGCTCGTCCTTCAGCAATAGCTGTGACAATTTATAACTATCATCTAACTCACCTTGCTTGATAAAGTACATGGTACTGATAATGGCAATTCTCTTGACCCAAAGGTTATCTGACTTTGCCCAACGATAAAGAATTTTACGATCTCTGGTAAATAAATGGGCACCAACAATATGAGGACAAGTTACGTCTACTAAATCCCAGTTATTAATATACTCAAAATGTTTTAAATAATGTTGATAAATATGCTCATGCTCAGCTTCAGTTTTACTCTTTTTATACTTATTAACCAATATAATCAGACCTAACATCCGCTCTTCATGCCACTTCGAACTTATCAGTTTACTTAGTTCAGTGAAATCGAGTCCATCGGCCTTTTTAGCAAGCTTTCTAAGTTCTGGAACGCGAATCCCTAAAAACTTATCCCCTTGAGCATACTCACCCTTACCCGTTTTAAAAAAACGTTGATAACCTATGGCAAATTCAGCATTTGCAAGTATTTTAAGCTGTTTTGAAACTTGCGCCTTAGTCAGCATCAGAGAAATATCCTCTATTATTTAGACCAAATTTTTATTTATTGTGGTAAGCCTAATAAAAGCTTATCATAGATTAGTTAATATCCCAGCAATATTGTACTTAGCGCAATAAAATATAATATGATTAATTTTGATAACACTTATATAAAACTACCTAGTCAGTTCTATCAGAGAATAGATCCAGAAGCTCCCTACTCTCCTAATCTTTTGGCCTTTAATTATGAACTGGCCAGTGAACTAGGCTTGGATCTCAGTGAACAAAGTGAAGACAATCTTGCAAAATATTTTTCAGGAAAACGAATCCCAGAAGGTGCAGAGCCTATTGCTCTTGCCTATGCTGGCCATCAGTTTGGTCATTTTGTTCCACAGTTGGGTGATGGAAGGGCCGTTCTATTAGGTGAAGTTCTTACGAAGAAAAATAAGCGTTTTGATATTCAACTTAAAGGTTCAGGTCAAACTCAATTTTCTCGTAATGGCGATGGCCTTAGTGCCCTCGGACCTGTTATTCGCGAATACATTGTTAGCGAGGCCATGTATCACCTAGGAGTTCCCACCACTCGCTCCTTAGCAGCAATTGCAACGGGAGAAAATGTCATGCGTGAAGAATTAACGCCAGGAGGAGTGCTTGCACGAGTAGCTTCTTCACATATTCGCGTGGGAACCTTTCAATATTTTGCAGCACAAGCTGACTTTGCAAATGTAAAAATTCTTGCTGATTACACAATCAATCGTCACTACCCTCATCTTAATGACGAGAAAAATAAGTACTTTCTTTTTTGGCAGGAAGTCTGCCGCAGACAACTAAGTCTGGTCGCAAAGTGGATGTCTTTTGGCTTCATCCATGGGGTCATGAATACCGATAATATGACCGTCTCTGGAGAGACGATTGACTATGGCCCATGCGCTTTTATGGATGAGTTTTCTTTTAACAAAGTCTTTAGTTCAATTGATGAGCGAGGTCGTTATGCCTACTCACAACAGGGGAATATTGCCTTGTGGAATTTTGCAAGACTCGCAGAAACACTTATCCCCCTCATCAAAGAAAAAGATAAAAACATAGAAGAAAAATTTGAAGAAGAATTAAACTCTTTTGAAAATAAATTTGGCCAGGGATTGCAGAAATTACTCTTACGAAAACTGGGACTAAACAATGAGACTGAACACAGTAAAAAATTAGTTATGAACTGGTTCGATTATCTACAGACAGAACAGCTTGATTTTACTCTCAGTTTTAGAAAGCTGGGAGAGCTATTAGAAATTGAGGATATTGAAGGACAAGATAGCTTTAAAGTAACTGATAAGTTTAAAAATTTCTTTGAGCTGTGGAAAGGCCAATTAAAAACATCCCCTACAGATCTAAAAGACGTTCGAAAACTTATGAATAAAACCAACCCTTTATATATTGCACGTAACCACCAGGTTGAGCGCGCAATCCAAGGTGTACAGAATAACGATTTATCCATCTTTAAAGATCTTATACAGGTCTTAAAGCGCCCCTTTGAAGAGCAAATAAAGTTTGCCAAATATCAAACACCACCTGCCCCTGAAGAAAGAGTTTGCAAAACCTTTTGCGGAACCTAGTGTTAAGCTATTTATTTCCATAAAAAAAGCAGGGATGATGTCCCTGCTTTCCTATTATATAAATGTAAACTGTATGGATTATGCAGCGTTCTTTTCAGTATCAGCAGT
>JBFEUX010000171.1:0-6690 GCA_041547255.1 Bacteriovoracaceae bacterium | reverse complement strand
CTAATGGAAAGAGACCGCCAGGCCAGCTATTTTGCTGATGAGGAAGGAGCGCAAATCCTGCTTTCCACTGAAGTGGGTAGTGAGGGACGAAATTTTGAATTTTCCAATCACCTGGTGCTATTCGATCTTCCCAAACTCCCCGATCAACTAGAGCAAAGGATTGGCCGTCTCGATCGAATAGGACAAGAAAATGATATAAATATTCATGTTCCCTATGTTCAAGGCACCTTCGAAGAAACCCTTTTTTGTTGGTACCACCAGGTTTTAAACTCCTTCACCAGCAGTCCTAAGGGGGCCAATGCCTTCTACGAAAAGCACCATCATGAATTACACCAAATTTTGGAGTCTAATTTTAATCGTGAAGCACTCAATAATTTTGTTTCAAGCATGAGTAAAATATATCAAGAATATCAACATGAGTTAGAGCAAGGACGTGATCTCATAGTAGAAACCCACTCATATAATGATCAATTTGCAAAAGAAATGATTCACGATATCAAAGCTTATGAGGAAAAAACTTCATCTTATGAATTTGTAGATCAAGTTTTCAATGCGGTTGGGGTAAATATTGAAGAGCTAAATGAGTATTCTTTTTTTATTAAACCATCTGACAATATGCTCATCCCTTCATTTCCAGGACTATCTGCAGAAGGTGTTAGCATCACTTTTGACAGGGAGTACGCCTTAAAGTTTGAGCATATAACCTTCTTAAGCTGGGAACACCCGATAACTAAGGGGTGTTTTGAGTTATTACTCAACTCTCCTCTAGGAAATAGTACCGTTATAAAGCAGGACAGACTTCCCCGTGGCGTCTACTTAGAATTTATCATCACCTTGCAAACCAGTGATGCCTATAAACATATCAGTAGTAAGTATCTTCCTTTTACCCCTCTTCGCATTTTATTAAATGCTAATGGGGCGGATGAAACGAAAAAGTTTCCTAAAAAATTAATTGATACCGAACAAAAGGTTTTAGACACCCAGGATTATCAAATGCTGGAAAACTTGCCAAAAGACTTAATGACAGATTTATTTAAGAAGGCCAACCAGCTGGCAAATGGCCGTACCCAGAAATATACCGTTAGCGCCATTGAGGACCTTGATAAGAATATCTATCATGAAAAACAACGTATTCATGGTCTGCATATTTCCGCGCAAGAAAAAGAACAACTGACTCATGAGCTGACAGTGTATCAAGAAAATATTAAGCAAAGCATTCAAAATGCAACACTGGCCATCGACACTATTCGCTTGATCTTACCTACTGTATAATAATAGCTATAAAGAAAAATGATAATTTGTTAAAAATTCAGCGTTGAATTTTTCAACTATATATCGCAGTTCATTATTAGAAAACTCATACTTGCTGTTAATAAAAATAGTATCCTTATTAATATCAATAATATCCAAGACGAGATCCTTATAAGCTGGATTTGGGTAAATAAATTTGGACATAAATTCCTCAAACCACTCTATTTGTTCAGAGAAAGAGAGTTCACTATACTCTCCTTGTTCCTCTTTGTTGTAAAAGTCTGTGGTTTTTTCCTTCGGATAGAAATAGTGATAAATCATCTCACCGACAGAGAGAATTTCATATATTTCCCGAGTATAAAATTCAAATGCCTTTTCTGTATTTGCATCACGGAGAAAATAATCAAGCTCCTTGGGTGTAAGGCGATCCAGGGCCTCAACCGCTTTATCTTTTATCAGCTGTATAAAACCGTCAAGAATGCCCAAATAAATGCCACTAAGAGGGCTATAATAGCGAATTTCTCTTAACATTAACTCGTCTTGCATTTGGGCACGAAGCTTGAGAGTAATAAAACTGCCTAAGTGTGGTAGCTGAATGGTTAAATCCTCTCCATCTATCTTAGGGTCTAAAAGATTATATTGTGGATTTTGTGATAGCTCATGAATTTTGTTTGATACATGCATAAAAAAAGGCACCTTTTCAGGTGCCTTTATATCAGATTTTTTTTTGAATCTCAATTTACTGATGTAAGTGTGCACCCTCACCAAAATTAGGATCGTGCACTGGAACTAATTTTCTTTTGCTTAGGAAGGTTCCAACAACAAAAATAAACAGACCAAATCCACCAACTAGCTGTAATACTTGAAGGACGCCAGATCCTGAAACACCATGAATTTCGTGATGTTCAAAAACCTTAGGGGCCACCATCAAGTACATATCAACAAAATGTCCAAAAAGAAGAACGATAGCAGTAAGTTTTAAAACTTTAGTACTTCTTTTTGCTTGTCTTGTCATAAGTACTAAGAATGGGAAAACAAAGTTTATAATAAGGTTTGCAAAGAAAATTATATTCCAATGATGGTGTCTTAGAACATAATACTCTGTTTCCTCAGGAACGTTCGCATACCAAATAAGTAGATACTGAGAAATCCAGATATATGCCCAAAAAATGGACATACCAAACATCCATTTCCCTAAATCATGCAGGTGGTTTTCATTTACAACATTTTTTAAATATCCCCACTCTTTTAAGCTAATGACAACAAGAGTAATAAAAGAAATTCCTGTTACAAATGATCCCGCAAAAATATAAACACCAAAGATGGTTGAAAACCAATGTGGTTCAACTGACATTACCCAATCAAATCCGGCCAAACAAATTGAAAGACCAAAAATAATAATTGAAATTGCAGAGAAACCAACAAAGCTATTTGCCGCTTTTACACCACCTGTAGCAGAATCCATTTTTTCAGAGAATTTTCTCTGAACGATACTGATACCAATCCATAAGATAAAAATAATAACCATAGTCGCAATGAATCTTGGCTCATTTAACCATGCTGTTTTTTCACTTAAAATAGGGTCATTAGCAACGATTTCTTTATGGGTCCACTCATACACTGTATGCGCTCCACCAAAGACACCAACAAGCATTAATATGGCCGAAACAGGTAAAAAATAAGTCATGGCCTCAGGGATTCTTTTATAAGGGGTTAACCAGCTGGCCTGAATAACTCCTGTTAATCCTAAAAAGAAAATTCCTGAAACTGCCATCATAACAAAGTAGATATTAGTTACAGTAAAATCTACCCACCCAACAGTTTTATTCATATTAAAAGAAACAAGCAAAGAAACCACCCATACTGCAATTAATGCAAGGGAGATCTTTTTGATCGCTCCACTAAATTCAAAGTTTTTAGTTTCCATTTCCACGGCAATCTCCAATTATTTTTTACCTCTAACCATTAATCTTTCACGAACATACTCAGCAACCGCCCATCTATCTTCAGGATATAACTGCTGAGCATGACTTGGCATATTTCCAAGCCCATGAGTAATTACATTATAAACGTGCCCTGCAGGTTTTTGATCCTTTTTAGAGTATTTAAACGTTCTTGAGTTGAACTTTGGAGGAGCAGGAAATCCTCTGGCCACAACCTGGCCATTTCCTTGTCCATCTACCCCATGACAAGCAGAACAGGTTCTATTAAATAGAAGCTCAGCTCTTTTCCATTTATATTCATTCATTGGATATGGATTTTGCTGAACGATTGGCAACCCATCAGCTCCCATTGGCTCTGGCATCCAACCTCTAGGGATGGTATTTGCCGGTGGGGCTTGCATTGATTGGCCATTATCAAATATAGGATTTTCAGAATAGGCTTCATAAGCAACAGAATACATCATATCATTAATAAGCGAGTATCCAGTACTATTTCTACCACCGCTACATGCAATCAACGTTAATAATGGTAAAACTAGAATTATATTTTTCACAACATTCCCCTTCTTAGATTAGGCTTGTTTTAACATCGACGTTCCTTTCAGAAACTTCGATAGCACCATGTTCTTTAAATAAATTTGTCACGTCATCAACGTTTACTTTGTCTTTTTCCAAAGCAATCACAAACTTACTACAGGTCTGCTCATCGTGCATAACCACGGCTGATTTTCCTGGAAAGAGTTTATTCGAAATCAAGAAGGCCAAAACTGTTGTATGTGCAGCAAAAAGAACAGTAATCTCAAAAGTTACTGGTACAAATGCTGGAACAGAGGCAAATGGCTTTCCACCAATAATCGTTGGCCAGTCAATAACTGAAGACCATAACTGGAACCCCATGGCAAACATTAATCCAGTGGCCCCAGCAATAAACGTTACGTAAGGAAGAAATGATCTTTTAATCCCCATGGCATCATCAAGTCCATGGACTGGAAAAGGAGTATAAACATCATACATTTCAATTTGCTTATCTCTCGCTTTTTCAGCTGATTCAAGAAGTTTTTCTTCGCAGTCATAAATAGCTAATAAAAAATCTTTTTTCATTTCAATATCCTATTTGTTATGTCTTGCAAATTTGTAAACAGACTTAACTTCCGCAACAGCAATTCCTGGTAATAATCTGATAAACAGGAAGAAAAGAGTGAAGAAAAGCCCAAAAGAGCCAATAAATGTCCAGATTTCAACCCAAGTTGGAGAATACATAGACCAACTTGATGGCAGGAAATCCCTATGTAGTGATGTGGTAATAATAACGAATCTTTCAAACCACATACCAATATTTACAACTATTGAAATGATAAATACGAAGGTAATATTCGTTCTCAATTTCTTAAACCAGAAGAATTGAGGTGAAAGAACATTACATGAAACCATTGACCAATACGCCCACCAATATGGACCTGTCGCACGGTTAACAAAACAGTATCTTTCATATTCGTTACCTGAGTACCAAGCGATAAAAAACTCTGTCCCGTAGGCAAGACCAACAAGCATACCTGTTACCACGATAACTTTTGCCATGGCCTCAATATGTCCCATAGTAATATAGTTTTCCCAGTTGAGAACTTTTCTCGTAATAATAAGCAGAGTTAATACCATTGCAAAACCAGAGAAGATCGCCCCTGCAACAAAGTAAGGAGGAAAGATGGTCGTGTGCCACCCGGGAATAACAGAAGTTGCAAAGTCCATTGATACGATCGTGTGAACTGAAAGAACCAGTGGAGTCGCAAGACCTGCAAGAACGAGTGACATAACTTCCCAGTGGTGCCAAGTTCTATTAGATCCATTCCAACCAAAAGAAAGGACTCCGTAAATAACCTTTCTTACACCTGATTTAGTTCTATCTCTAATAGAGGCTAAGTCTGGTAGTAACCCCATATACCAAAATACTAAGGATACTGTTAAGTAGGTTGAGATAGCGAAAACATCCCATAAAAGCGGAGATCTAAAGTTTACCCAAAGAGACCCCCTAGTGTTTGGATAAGGGAAGAACCAATACAGTAACCAAGGCCGTCCAGCATGGATAAGTGGGAAGATCCCGGCACACGCAACGGCAAAAATAGTCATTGCCTCTGCTGCACGGTTAATTGCTGTTCTCCATCTCTGTCTAAAGATGAGAAGAACTGCTGAAATCAAGGTTCCGGCGTGACCGATACCAACCCAAAATACGAAGTTAGTAATGTCCCAAGACCAACCAATTGTCTTGTTTAACCCCCAGGTTCCGATCCCAGTACCTACCTCGTAAGCAACTGTGAAAAAACCAATGGTCAAAACTAGGACGGAAAAAGCAAACCCTATTAGCCAACTTTTGGAAGGAGCCTCTTCAAGCGTGTCCAAGATATCTTCTGAGATTTGCTTGTAGGTTCTATCCTCAGGTACCAGCGGTTGTCTTAATTGTGAAACATGTGCATCTGACATAAAGCTTTCCTTATCTTATTTATTTCTAATTTTAGTTAAGTAATTAACACGTGGTTGAACATTCAACTCTTCTAACACTGCATACTTTCTTTCATCTTCAAGGAAGTGTGCAATTTTTGAGTTAGGATTGTTCATATCACCAAATATAATGGCATCTTCTGCCGGACAAGATTGCTGACATGCCAACTTGATATCACCATCTGCAAGCTCTCTTCTCTCACGTTTAGCAGTAAGTTTTCCGTCTTGAATACGTTGGATACACATAGAACATTTCTCCATAACACCTCTAGTTCTAATAGAAACATCTGGGTTAAGGGCCATTCTTGCGTACTCATCTGAGTGATCGTAGTTGAACCAGTTAAATCGTCTTACTTTATATGGACAGTTATTGGCACAGTATCTAGTTCCAACACATCTGTTATATATTTGTTGATTTAAACCATCTGAGGAGTGAACTGTTGCCAGGACGGGACAAACGTTTTCACAAGGAGCATTTTCACAGTGCTGACAAAGCATTGGCATATGCATAACCTCAGGTTCATTCTCATCACCTTTGTAATAACGGTCTAAACGAATCCAGTGCATATCACGTTTATTGGCAACTTCCTGCCGACCAACAACTGGAACATTATTTTCTGCACTACATGAAATAATACATGAAGAACATCCAGTACAAGAGCTTAGGTTTACAGCCATTGCCCATTGATGGCCATCCTGTTTATGTCCTGGATAGATTTGTACCATAGGTGGCTTCTTAACTTCATTTCCAGACTTAGGATTTTTAAGATAATCAGCAAAAGTTGTTTCGCGAACAATATCCCTTCCCTCCATTGAGTGATGAGTTTGTGTTTGCGCCATTTTCTTATGCTTACCAGTTTTCTTAACTTCTCCAAAAGACTTGGTGTAGTTTAAGTCACCATCGTAAGTAACAAATGGATAAACATTTGCACCAAGATTTTTCGCAACTTTTCCACCTACAGTACGGCCATATCCTAAAGCAATGGCCACTGTATCAGAAGCG
>JBFEUX010000130.1:0-8118 GCA_041547255.1 Bacteriovoracaceae bacterium | reverse complement strand
CCTTGAGCCGGTAAATATTCCTGCTTACGATAGCACGGACCCTACTCACCTACTCATTACCAAGGCCAACGGAAAATGGACGAGTTCAAACTTAAACAATCCTTCCTATAAACATTTTTATGTGGAGCCTGGTGACTATAGCGGTTCTATTATTACTTTAACTGCTGACGGAACCGCGAGCGACAGAAGAAGTATTAGCTTATACAATGGCAATGACAACCATCCTGCTTCTATGAGTGATGCCAATCAAGCAGATATTAAGATAAAGTTTAATAATGCTGACTATTGGGATATATCACGAATGTCCTTTTTGAGTTATCAACAGACTACTGATATAAATTGGTTCTATAATGGTTCATCTTATAACACCTTAGATCGAGTACATTTAAAAAATTTCTATTATGGTATCCGTATACTTCACGGCTCCAATTATAATACTATTCAAAATAGCTATCTGGATACAATGACCAAGGCTGGTAGGCTTTCGGATAATGTAGGTATTGGAATAACGACAGGAGGTCAGGGTGTTGGCACAACAATTATAGGCACCAAGATAATCAATAACGAGATTAAAAATTGTGGTGATAGTATTCAGTTGATTACAGCAACGGGAGGTACTGCAGGTGTTAACTATGCTGGCACCATCATAGATTCAAATAAACTATGGGTCGATAACACGATTTACTATAATAATAGACTTGGTTCCGGAGGTGTTCTAGATCCTAACGGCATGTACTCCTTATCTGAGAATGCTCTTGATTTTAAAGGAGGCTCATTGGATTCCAGCAACCCTGTTATTGTAACTAATAATATGATGTGGGGATTCAGACAAAATGCAGAAGATGGCGATAGAGGTAAAGCGTTTAGTCTTATGTATAGTCCTGCAAATATCAATATTGAGAGTAATATAATCTTTGATACCGAACGCGGAATGGCAATTAACAAACCAGGCACAACCGCTTACTCTGCAGAAAATCTTAAAATGATTAACAATATATTTTACAGAACAAATAATACTCAAGATGACATTTATGTTTTAGATATAAAACAGGGAAGGAATATAAGAGTTGAACATAACTCAATTATAGATACTGCGGGAGGCTTTGGTATCATATTTGCGAATAACTCAGGAGATACAACATATAAAAACAACCTGGCAATTAGTGCTGGAAACATGACAGCGACAGGCACTCTTAATGCTTCTAACAATTATTATTATGATTCGACTAACAACATAAAAGGTGCGGGTGATGTTACCGCTACCAATCCAATAATGTCTGATTTTACATTCCAATACGAAGTATTCACTGCTTCACCCAAGACTAAAACATTAAGAGGTGTTATCAGCACACCAAATTCTCCACATTATAATTTTGCCGGAAGCTCTATATCAAACACTAATCAATAAAGACCTAGTAATGGTTGCTAACTGGCAGAAATTCCATTGTTTAAGACAATAATTTGGGGCACTTCACTTGTGAATAGCATGCCTCAAACAAGCCATAACATACTGTAATTACTCATAAAAAAAGGCTTCATATTTAAAAAGGAATAACCGACAAGTAAAGTATTGTATTCTAATTAAGTAAACACAAATAAAGGGAAAGAAGAATGAGAAGTTTCACTTTTATCAGCTATCTCCTGATCGCCTTCACTTTTATGTCTTGTCTACCCGAGCCGAATCAGAATATTGAGAATCTTGAAACCAGCTCAGACGCCTTAGCTAAAAGTCTACGAGATCCAGCGATACTAGTTCTCTCTGGTGCCAGTAGTTTCCAATTTCAAGCCTCATTACAAAAAGATATTATTAAACAAGGTTTTACTCTTTCCAACTCAGGCACTTCATCAGCAACAGCTGTCAGCTTTGCTGCTCTGGCGGCGCCATTTTCCATTGAAAGCAATTCTTGTCCAAGCCGAATTAGACCTTCGCAAAGTTGCTCCTTTGTTATTAGCTATAACCCCGCTACTCAAGCGCAAGCGTTAAACGAACAAACATTTTCTATAAGTTACTATGATGGTTTTAAAATAAGTTCGACTGTCAAATATCTTTCAGGAAGTTTAGCAGAAGAACCTGCACCTGCTCCCCTTTGCCAAGAAGGAGCTACTCAAAGCATCAGCTGTACTCTCGCTAACACAAGCGATGCCAAACAGGATCAGATATGTCAAAACAATACTTGGCAAAACACTGGTAGTTGCTATGCCGTTAGCTGTGCTACTGGTTATGAATTGCAAAATGCTACTTGTGTAGCGGTTCCGCAAACTCTGACTGTCCCTCTTCCTTTTAGAATGAATATCAATGGGGATGCTGTTAGTATCGCTGATAAAAGCTTTTATTCTGAAGCAGAAGCACTAAACTTTGGCGTGAGCCTGGCCAATATCGATGGCCGCAAAATTGATAACGGTGGTGATATATTTTCAGACGCAGGGGCAACTAACGTTTTTAATAGTGTGGCCTGGAGTTTATCTGATTTGCAAGTCAATGCTCCTATCACTAATGGACAATATACTGTCTATCTCCTCTATATGGAAGATCACGCTGATTACGCCAGAAAATTTAATATATTATTAGAAAATAATATTGCTGCTCAAGACGTAGGCTCTCTGCCACTTGGAGAATTTAAACGCTATGGCCCTTACCAAGTTAGCGTCACTGACGGTGAGCTTAATATTATACTGCAAAAAGTCTCAGGTGGTCCGCAACTGATGGGTGTGGAAATTCTCTCTGCTCCAGCAGAGTTAGCTTTGGATCTTAAAGTTGCACCTATTTGCCAAGAAGGTGCCACTCAAAGCATTAGCTGTAGTCTGGCAAATGCAACCGATGCCAAGCAGGATCAGCTTTGCCAAAACAATACTTGGGTAAATAGTGGCAGTTGCTATGCAGTTAGCTGTGCCTCTGGTTATGAACTGCAAAATGCTACTTGCGTAGCGATCCAGCAAACTCCGACTGTCCCTCTTCCTTTTAGAATGAATATCAATGGGGATGCTGTCAGTATCACTGATAAAAGTTTTTATTCAGAAGCTGAAGCGCTAAACTTTGGCGTGACCATGGTCAATATCGATGGACGTAAAATTGATACTGGTGGTGAAATCTTTAGTGATGTGGGAGCAGCTAACGTTTTTAATAGCGTTGCCTGGAGTTTATCTGATTTACAAGTCAATGCTCCTATCACGAATGGCCAATATACCGTCTATCTTCTTTATATGGAAGATCATGCTGATAATGCCAGAAAGTTTAATATCTTATTAGAAAATAATCTGGTAGCGCAAGATGTAGGATCTTTGCTACTTGGTGAATTCAAACGCTATGGCCCCTACCAAGTTAGTGTCGCTGACGGTGAGCTTAATATTATGTTACAGAAAGTTTCAGGTGGCCCGCAACTGATGGGTGTAGAAATCCTTTCTGCTCCAGCAGATCTCGCCTTAGATCTGAAAGTACAAGCTACGACAGACCCAGTGGTGACAGCGCCAAGTACAAATATGAATCAATATGTATTACCAACGCAAGCCTTCAATGTTCTTGATTATGGTCTTAAAGGAGATGGTGTAACTGATGACTCCGCAGCTCTTAAAGCTTTAGCAAGTAATACAAATGTAACAAACTGGTATTTCCCAGAAGGTAAAACATTTAGACTTTCAAGTATTAGTGTCCCTGCCCATGTAGATACTTTGTACGGTGGTGGAACTATTCAAACAATTATGAATGCAACTGATAACAGAGGAGCATTCCATAATATTACTACAACCAATAGTCATACTCTTTATGATGGACTTAATTTCACATGGGAAAATAAAAGGATTGATACCCTTTATGGCGCTATAACTTTTGGTAATTCAGTAGGCCATAAAAACATAGAAATTCGTAATTGCACTTTTACAGGTAATAGTAATGCAAGTCATAATGCAATGCTTTTGGTCGGCAACCAGCAAACAGGAGGGATTACTAATGTCTGGGTGCACAACAATCAATTTATCAATATACCTAGAGCTAGTATAGAGGTTCTTGGTAGAAACTCTTCGGGTTGGGTTAGTAAAGATGACGGAAGTGTTAATAATATCAATATTTATGAAAATACATTTGATGCTACCAATGCGAATAATTACGGATGGAAAAATGGATGGCACTGTGCAGTTAGCTTCTCTTCCAGTAGAGGGGGAACAAAAGTTTACAATAATAGACTCATAAATAACAAATGGGATTTTGAAGTATCGGATAGTAAAGATGTGGAGATTTTTAATAATTATGCTACAGGGACTAAGCAATACTTCTTACTTTATAATCAAAATGCAACAGGTCTTAATAATCAAGTAGCAAATCCTGTACACCACAATCACTTTGAAAGTAATGCTTGTTTCTATGGTATAACCATCGAAGGCGCTAATGGAGGAATGCCTTTAGGGGATATATATGAGAACTATATAAAAGGTGGACCTGTATGGCTAAAAGAAGGTGATGGTGGAATACTTAGAAATAATACGATTGTAAAAGACTTAACAGCAAAAACGGTAGGACCTTATTCCGCTGTAATTAAAGGTGACGCGGGCAATACGGAAGGTTTCGAAATTAGCGGCAACGAAATATATGTTTATGGTTCTAATACAGCAGCTATATCAAATAGAAATGGAGAACTCTCCACTTCGTCTACACAAATATTGAATAATAATATCTATAGTTCAGGTACTGGATGCATAACCATGCCAGGTGCGACATCTAGTAACAATGGTTGTCTTAGCAATTGGACTGGCACAATCCCTTCATCAAGAATCAATGCCGGTCTTAATGCACAATTAGAAGGACAATAGTATGAATATCACGCAATACTTATTTTACTTGTTAATTAGCCTTACCTTTATAGGTTGTCTACCCGAACCTAATCACAATATTGAAAATTTTGAAACGAGTTCAGAGGCCCTAGCTAAAAAACTACGAGACCCGGCCATCTTATCCATATCTGGTGCCAGTAGTTTCCAGTTTAAGGCTTCCTTACAAAAAGATATTATCAAAGAAACCTTAACTCTTTCCAACACAGGGACCTCCTCAGCAACAGCTGTAAGCTTTGGTGCTCTTTCCGCGCCATTTGCAATTGAAAGCAATTCTTGCCCAAGTCGAATTAGACCTTCGCAAAGTTGCTTCTTTGTTATTAGCTATAATCCAGCTACTCAGCTTGAATCAGTAAACGAACAAAGTCTTGCTGTAAATTATTATGATGGCTTTAAATCAAGTTCGACTGTCAAATATATATCAGGAGTACTCGCTACTGAACCTGTCGTAACAGAGCCAGCACCAGCACCAGTAGCAGAACCAACACCAACACCACTAACAATCACGTCTATTACAAGTGCGAATACAACTGAGAACTCAACAGTCATTAGCTGGCAACTTAGCGACTATGCAACAGGACAGATAGAATATGGGACCACTACTAGTTATGGTGCCTTATCTACCAAAGAAGAGAGTTTTACATATAATAAACATATTCAGACTCTTTCTAATCTTCAAGCTGGTACTACATATCATTACCGTGTTATCTCGACTAATGCGAATGGTAGTACCGTTATAAGTGCCGACCAAACTTTTAAAACGCTGGCACCACCTTTAACAATTACATCTGTTGGAAGTGCTAGTACAACGGAAAACTCAACAGTCATTAGCTGGCAACTTAGCGACTATGCGACAGGACAGATAGAATATGGGACCACTACTAGTTATGGCTCTTTTTCCATAAAAGAAAACAGTTTCACATATAACAGTCACACTCAAACTCTTTCTAATCTTAACCCAGATACCACATATCACTATCGAGTTATCTCAACAGATGCAAATGGTAATACTGCTATAAGCCAAGACCAAACCTTTAAAACACTAGCGACAACTGAACCGGTTGTAGCAGAGCCGACTCCTACTCCTTACATACCCACAGAAATTTCATGGGTAGAGCTGAATGGAAAAGTGTATGGGGCTAAACCTGATAGCCGCGGGCCAATCGGTGGCGGAAGCAGTTATTTTGATATTAAAACTTCTGGCAAATATGTTGTGACCACATACAATGAACTAAAAAGTGCAGTCTCTTCTGCTGTCGCAGGTGACGTTATTTATATTCCCGGAGACTCAGTCATAAACTTTGATGGGCAACCTACAATTGACATTAGAACTGCAAACATCACCATCGCCAGTAATAGAGGATACAATGGATCAACAGGTGCATTACTCAAAAGGGATCAATTAGTACACAATACTTATATGTTTTTTGTTAATGCGGATAATGTTAGACTTACTGGTTTGAACATACAGGGCGCCTACGGCGAAGCAGCATCTATCTCTCAGAATACTTTTGGTATCAGACTCTATAAAAAGAATACTGAAATTGACAATTGCGAGATTCATAACTTTTCTTATGCTGGTGTTTACCTAAGCCTCAGTTCAACAGCAACTATCCATCATAATTTTATCCATCATAACCAAAGAAGTGGATATGGCTATGGAGTTGTAACCTATAATAGTTCAGAAGCTACCATTGAGTATAATCAATTTGAGTATAGTAGACACCATATCGCAGGTAGTGGAGAGCTTGGTCAAAAGTATCATGCCCGCCACAATATCATACTTAAAGGTGGTTCCACTGATGCTGGTTTTGATATGCATGGGGATATTACAATAAACCCTAATGGTGGCCCTGCAGGTACTCTGATCAATATACATAATAATACCTGGTATTCTGGATATGGTGTTGCCAGTGGGATTAATATTCGTGGAGAGCCTAGAGAAGCTGCCTATATCACCTACAACTACTTTCCTGGCTTTGATAGGGAAGATAGAATTTTATGGCATTTATATAGCCCTGGAGAAAATATATATGATTCAGAGAATATCTTCGGTGATGGATATACTCCAGCGACTTCTAGTGTAGAAGCTTCATGGCTGGAACAGAATGGCAAAGTGTATGGGGCCAAGCCTGATAGTCGCGGAGCAATTGGTGGCGGAGCTGGCTATTTCGACATTAAAACTTCTGGAAAATATACTGCAACTACCTACAGCGAATTAAAAAACGCAATTTCTTCTGCTAGCTCAGGTGATGTAATTTATATTCCTGAGGGCTCCGTAATAAATTTTGATGGCCAACCTCAAATCATTATTACGACACCTAATATCACCATCGCCAGCAATAGAGGACATAATGGTTCAACAGGAGCTCTGCTAAAAAGAGACATACTAGTACATAACAGCTATCTGTTTGATGTCAAAGCGGATAATGTCAGGTTTACCGGACTTCGTATCCAAGGGCCACATGGTACGACAGATTATGTTGGAAAAACAGTTCATGGTATAAGAATTTATAATACTGGTGCTGAAGTCGATAATAACGAAATTTATAACTTTCCAGTTTCCGGTGTAAACCCTAGACTCGGGCACGCAAATATACATCACAATTACATACACCATAATTGTCAAAGTGGCTTAGGCTATGGCATCACACTCGTAGAGGGAACTGCTCTTATAGAATATAATAAGTTTGAGTTCAATAGACACCATATCGCAGGTGGAGGAGCAGAAGGTTCGGGTTATACTGCCAGACATAATGTTGAAGTTGGTACCCAGACAGCTGGTGTCTCCTTTGATATGCACGGAGATGGCGGAAACGGTAATCCAGCAGGTAACGTGATAGAAATTTACAACAATACCTTTTATGCCCGTACATACTCAGCTGTCCAGATACGTGGGAATCCAAGAGAAAAAGGCGAGATATATAGAAATAGATTTATAAAATATAAGAATGCAAGTGATGCGGTAGATATTACTTATACTACTGGAGAAGCTGTTACTATTTGGGATAATCTTTACGGTAATTAATATGGATACTTACTCCAGCAATAATTTGTGGCAGCTATTTTCTTAAACATATTCCAAATAAAGCCATAACACACTGTAATTACTACAAAAAAAGCTTCATATTTAAAAAAGAATAACCGACAAGTAAAGTGTTGTATTCTAATTAAGTAAACACTAATAAAGGGAAAGAAGAATGAGAAGTTTCACTTTTATCAGCTATCTCCTGATCACCTTCACTTTTATGTCTTGTCTACCCGAACCTAATCATAATATTGAGAATTTTGAAACGAGCT
>JBFEUX010000047.1:0-15512 GCA_041547255.1 Bacteriovoracaceae bacterium | reverse complement strand
GGTTTGACTTCGTCATTATAATAAATAAGAAGCTGATCTATGCGTTTTATCGACTCATGCACAATCGGTAGATCTTGTGAACGAGCATGAGAACTTGAACTCATAAGCAAAAATAAAAGTATAAATACTGACTTCATAATAACCTCTGCATTATTTTTGTTACAGTTTCATTCTTTCAAAAAAGATACGGAATTAATAGGATATGTCAGAAAATTTAAGGCTTGAGTAAACAAATACTAGGTATTTATAGTTAATTAACTAAATAAAACAATATATATTGTTAAACAATGAAGATTTTCAAAAAACTAAAACTTACTGATTATTTTGTGCTTGGTGTCTTTTTAGTATTCCTTGTAAACCGCCTCCCCGGCATTATTGAAAGCTACAAACTGGAAGGATCTAGTGTGGCCAATATGAGTTTAGATCTACTTAATGAACCTGCTAAAAATTTATATGATATCCAGGGGCCAAAAGTTTTAATTTTTTGGGCCAGCTGGTGTGCTCCCTGTAAATTTGAAATGAAACGCTTTCACAAGGCAATGGCCAATCAAGAAATTCCTAAAGACAAAATTTTATTTGTGAATATGGGCGAAAATCCTAAGACGATTTTTAAATTTCTAAAAAAAAATAATTACTCTTTTAGGATTGTTTTGGACAAGATGGGAAAACTGTCCAATAAATTTAAGGTAAGTAGTACTCCCACGATCGTTTATCTAGATGAGTCCAATCATATTAAGCATGTTTCAACTGGCATTTCAGCCTTAACAATATACCGTGCGATCTGGTTATTTGATTGATTAAAAAAAGCGAGAAGATACACTGCTTCAGCGACGTTTAAACTATAATATTGTATGATACTTTTCGCTTAAAGGCGTCTTGTTATGATGACAACTCTCTAAATAGTTGCGAAGTTTTTCAATCATAGGATCAATTTTGTAGTGAATACTTTTCACCTCACCACCTACAGTATCTAAATGACCTAACTCGATAATGGGAACAACCGTAGCTGCAGTCCCTGAAGCAAAAAGACTTACTCCTTCTGAATTTAATACTTCTTCCAAAGTCACATCACGATCCTCTACTTCTAAGTCGAATTCAGAAGCGATTTCAATCAAAGTCTGTCGTGTGATTCCAGACAGGATAGTGCCTCCTAACGCCGGTGTAATTAGCTTATTTTCTTTAAGCATAAAGAAATTCATGCCTCCCAATTCCTCAATATGAGTTTTGCGATGAGCATCTAAATAAAGAACTTGTTCAAACCCCAAGGAATGAGCATATTTAAGGGCCGGCAAGCTTAATGCATAATTAGCAGCAGTCTTTGCTTCTCCGGTTCCATGAGGAAAAGCACGAATAAAGTCTTTTCCTACTAATACTTTGCTTCCCACCTTACCGGAAGAAAAATAATTCCCCACAATAGATGACATAATAACAAAGCGATAATCTTCAGCGCTACTCACTTTAATTTTTTCATCGTTAGCAAACATTAATGGACGTAAATAAAGACTATGGCCTTCTTCCCTAGGCACCAGATGCTTAATCGATGCAACATATTTAAGCACACAATTGATGAAAAGCTCTTCATCCATGGCAGGCATCCCCATAATTTCAGCTGAACGCTTAAAACGTTTAGCATGATCATTCAGTCGGAAAACGCCAACCTTATCTTCATCAATTCGATAGGCCTTAAGGCCTTCGAAGATCGATTGCCCATAATGTAATACAGAAGAAAAACTTGAAATAGAAAACTCAGTTTGCGAGACAATCTCAATTTCCTGTGGCGATATATTCTTATGACTCAGATCAAAGTGAAGTGTCACCGGAAGTTGTACCGAACCAAATTCAGGGTTCGAACTATAATTGAAATCTTTCAGATCATTATCGTTAATTTTAGTTGTAAATTTAATATTAATCTCGCTTGCTAAACTTTTCTAAGTTCCTATCATACGCATAAGCATATTTAAAGTACTTTAGGGCATACACAAGAAGGCTTACTGCATCGCAAAACATCCATTTACCACACATACATTAAATTTAAGCTAAAGCCGCCGTTTTTCACCATTGGCACAAGCATTAAACCGCTACGCTTGGAATTCTTTGCATGGCCACCACCCATATTAACCTTAGCTGTGAAGATACCTAATAAAGCCCCCATCGCCACATCACTTGCCCAGTGTCTATTGTCATGTATGCGAGACATGCCAGTAAGTGCTGCAAGAGTGTAGCTTACGTAAGGAACCCAAGGGTGTTCATCCTTATAGCTATCAGCAAAAACCGTAGCAATAGTAAAAGCTGTAGTAGTATGGCCGGAAGGAAATGAGCGATTTACTTTTCCATTGATAGCATTGGTTCCAAAAAGATATGGATCATCGCCAGTATTAGGACGTTGCCGCCCCACTGAAACTTTTATTGCTTGGGCCATAACACCCGAGACAACTTGGCATTTGATTAGGGTCACGGCCACTCTTTTTAGCTTCGGATCCTTAATAATTGATCCGGCCAAATATAAGGCCGCACTGGCAGGCAAGGTATAGGCCGTATTACCTAACTTTTCTAGGTAATGAGAGACGTTAGCTGTATCATCATTTTTTGCCTGCATCGCAAATTCTTTAATCTTTCCATCATTTTGCATCAGCCCCAAGGTCATGGTAGTTGCGGCCCCCATTTTTAATAAATTCTCAGAATTCATCGCGATGGGTTCTAACATGCCTGCAATCGTTGAATTTATTGAAGCACTATCCTGATAATTGCGCTCTTTAAGTTCTCGCTCAATATCTTCATATTGGTCTTGATCAAAATAATAGGTCTGCTTTTCAGCTGGCACGATGACTACGCCATAATCTGCTAAGTCGTCCTCATCTGCATAGTATGAGTTGTCAATGTTAGACAATACTTCATAAAGCTCATCTTTTTCTTTTGGATCATTCGTATTTGCAAAAACAACACTGAACTGAAACAAACCGATCATTAATAAAATTTTAACATTCATTTAGCCTTACCTTAAGCTTCACTTCTACTTCCACTTCTTAGAAAGATGTTTTAAAAGTTATGATTTAATGAGATGAGTTTATTCTAGATGATATTTACGCATCGCAACACCAGTGTTGTAAAAAAGACATATCAACCCTGCAACCTACTGATTTTACTATAAACTAAACCGCAATCTTAGTTTTAATATAAGTAAATAATTCGTCCAGGGTTTCAATTTTTTGATAATCGGCTTCAGGGATTTCTATTTTGAATTGTTCTCCCAGTTTAGTAATAAAATTTAAATAGTCCATAGAATCTAGATCTACTTCTTCTCTTAAATTTTCATCTAATTCAATTTGCGCTTCATCTGCTTCAGGTGCAATTTGTTTTAAAATGTTAAATGTTGTTTTTTTTATTTCATCCATCCCCATTACTCTGCCCACTTTGTTGGATTATCTAATAATTTTTGTATTTTATTTAGTAGCATACTTCCCTCATGTCCGTCGGTGACTCTATGATCAACACTTAATGTCCAGTTACAAGTAGGTGTTTCAATAAAGTTATCCCCTTGTTTAATAACTTTTTTGGTAATTTGTCCCGTTCCTACAATGGCCACTTGTGGAGGATAAATAACTCCATAAACTTTATCTGCTCCTTGATCCCCCAGATTGGTTAAGCAGATAGTGGAAGATTCCATTTCTGTGCGCTTTAACTTACCTTCTCTTGCTCTAGTAACTAAATCACGAAATTCAGTCATAAGCTGTCCCAACGTTTTCTTATCTACCTCTTCTAACGCTGGTGCAATAAGTCCACCTTCTCTTAGGGATATAATAAGCCCAATATTGATTTTTTCAGATGCTATAAAGTGGCCATCCTTATAGATTCCATTAAACCTTGGATATTTAACCAGGGCCATCGCCAATACTTTAATGAATGCGATGGCTGGTAGATAGCGATCTTGCATGGAACGATCTTTATTTGCTCCTTCTAACCACTCCATCATTTGCGCTAGTTCCATCTCTTTTTCTAAATAGAAATGCGGTATAGTCTGTTTTGATTTTTGCATTAACTTGGCGATGACTTGTTGTCTTTCTTCTGCTTTGGTTACTTTCGGAGTAGCGATTTCTCCCTGTAACAAGCTACTAATATCTTCACCACTGATAATCCCTTCTTGCTTCAAGCTTTGTACTTGCTTAATATCTACTTGGTTTTGGGCCATTAAACGTTTCGCTCTGGGAGTAATTACCAAGGCGCTATGATCTACCGGTTCTTTCACCTTTAAAGCAGGTACGGCCTTTTCCTTTTCAGCTGTAGTTTCAAGAACAGGCTTAGTGACTTTAACTTTTTCTTCGTGCTCTACCCCCGCAACGTCAAATACTGCAATAGGTGTTCCGACAGCGACTTTTACACCTTCTTCCACCAGCAGTTCTTTAACTTCCCCTGTATAAAAAGATTCTATTTCAATATCTGACTTTGAGGTTTCAATCTCGGCAACCATCTGTCCTTTCTCAACCTTATCCCCAGGTTTAATATACCATTTTGCAACTATTCCAAAATCCATATCTGCCCCCAAAGTGGGCATGGTAAAATTAATATCCCCCATGAAGACTTTCCTTTGCCGCTTGTAAAATAGAGCTGGTTTGCGGCATACTCTTTTGTTCTAATTCCTTTGCGTAAGGCATAGGAATTTCTTCACTACACACTCTAAGAACAGGTGCATCTAATTCATAAAAACATTCTTCAGATATTCTCGCGGCAATCTCAGCTGAAAGGCTACCACTTCTCCAGCCTTCATCCACAATAAGCGCCCGATGAGTTTTGGTCACCGAAGTTAAAATGGTTGGCATATCTAGCGGTCTTAGGCTTCTTAGATCGATAACTTCCGCACTCACCTTTAATTTCTCTAGTTCCTCAGCAGCTTCCAGGCATTTATACACACTGGCCCCATAAGTAATAAAAGAAATATCACTGCCTTCTTTTAACACACGGGCCTTACTGATATCGACTTCGCGAACATCTTCTAAGTTCCCTTCCATATTATAAAGAGCGGCTTGTTCAAACAGTAAAACGGGATTAGGATCTTTAACTGCAGCTTGCAACATATAGCGAGCATCAGTCACGGTGGCTGGGCTAATTATTTTAATACCAGGAATATGAGAGAACCACCCTTCCCAACTATGAGAATGTTGGGCCGCTAATTGTCTTCCTGCTCCCGTTGAAATTCTAATAACCAATGGTATCGTTATTTGTCCGCCTGACATATGTCTTAATGTACCAGCGTTATTAGTAATTTGATCCAAGGCCAAAAGAGCAAAATTACAAGTCATGATCTCGACAATGGGATGCATCCCCCCCATGGCCGCACCAATACCTAAGCCAGTAAACACCGATTCTGAAAGTGGCGTATCTTTAATGCGCTCTTCGCCAAATTCTTGCAACATGCCCTTACTCACAGCATATGATCCTCCATAGCGTCCCACATCTTCTCCTATTAAAAATGTTTTGGGATCACTTTTTAGGGTGTCATAAAGTCCATCGTGTAATGCTTGTCTGTATGTTGTCTTTTCCATATCAATACTCTCCAATTAGCACGTCCTGCATACAGCTTTGAAAATCTTCCGTTGTACCTGCTTGTGCGTAAGAGATTGCATCATCCATCTCTGTTTTTGCTTTATCTTGCATTTCTTTTATCTCGTTGGAGTTTACCCAACCCAAACATTTCAACTGATGAATATATTCAGCAATAGGGTCATGATGTTTTTTCCAATACTCTACTTCTTCTTTGCTACGGTATTGTTGTGAATCAAACATAGAATGGGCCACTAGCCGATAGGTTTGCGCCTCCAAAAAATAAGGTTGTTGTTCACTGCGAACAAAGTCAATGGCCTGTTTTGCAGCTTCTTTTATCTCGGCCACATTTCTACCGTTTACTCTTTTGGCCTCTACTTTATAGGACTTTGCTTTTTCAATTAAATTGGTTTGTGATTCAGAACGCTCCAGAGCTGTACCCATAGCATAGTAGTTATTTTCACAGACAAAAAGCACTGGAAGCTTCCACAACTTTGCCATATTCATGCTTTCATGAAACTCTCCCTCTGCAATCGCGCCCTCTCCAAAAAAACAGATGCTAATTAGATCGTTTTTTTGCATTTTATTTGCCAGTGCCATGCCTATTGCCAGAGGTAAGTGACCTGCAACAATAGCGTTACCACCATAAAAGGATTTGGAGAGATCAAAGATATGCATGGAACCACCACGCCCTTTACTACAGCCTTCAACTTTACCAAACATCTCTGCCATAATACTCCTGGCCGTAATTCCTTTCATTAATGCATGTGCATGCTCTCTATATGTGCCAAAAAATTGATCCTGTGGTTTTAATAAGGGAAGGATGGTGGCCGCAATAGGCTCTTCTCCGATATACAAATGTAAAAAGCCCCTAATCTTTCCTTCACTGTACTGTTGGGCCGATGCCTCTTCTAATTCACGAATGCGAATCATATCAAAAAGAATTTGCTTTGCTTCTTCCACAGATAACTGTTCTTTTATCTTTTGTTCAACTGTTGTTCTTTCTTTGCTTGCCATTAACTTTTCTCCTGGGTTAATAAGGTCGAAGTATCTCCCTCAGGAAGACCCAATTCTCTGGCCTTAAGTAATCTGCGCATAACTTTACCCGAACGGGTATTCGGTAACTCATTAACAAAGTCCATTTCTTTTGGGGCCACCACTGCACCTAATTTTTTGCGGACAAAGCCCATGATATCATTTCTGACTTGTTCTGATTGGGTAATGTTCTTTTTTAAAACGACAAAAGCCTTAATAATATTGCCAGTAATTTCATCTGGTTTGCCGATAACCGCGGCATCTGCAATGGCAGGATGTTCCATAAATGCACTTTCGACCTCAAAAGGCCCAATAAGATGGCCACTGGTTTTAATAACATCATCACTTCTTCCTACAAACCAAAAATAGCCATCCTCATCTTTTTTGGCCAAATCGCCTGAAAGATAATACTCACCTTTAAAGCAGCTTTCATATTTTTCCGGTTGGTTTAAATAGCCACGAAACATAGATGGCCAACCTTTTTTAATGCTTAACATACCTTCTACATTAGGTTTGGTTATTTCGCTAACTGTGCCATCCTCATTTTCCTTTAAAATAAAGGCTTGCACACCAGGTAAGGGTTTTCCCATGGAGCCTGGTTTAATATCCATAGCGGCATAATTAGAAATCATAATGCCACCTGTTTCTGTTTGCCACCAGTTATCATGAATAGGCATATTAAAGGCCTTAATTCCCCAGCGTACTGCTTCTGGAAATAGCGGCTCGCCTACACTGGCAATAAAACGCAAATCCTCTAACTGAATAGGAAAAGTATCTTGTAGATCCGCTCTCATTAGCATACGAATGGCAGTGGGGGCCGTATACCAAATATTTACCTTTTGCTCTCGTAAAATATTAATCCACTCATTAGCATTAAACTCTGCTTCCACACATAGATTAGTCGCCCCATTAACTAATGGTGAAATGATGCCATAAGAAGTGCCTGTCACCCAGCCCGCATCAGCAGTACACCAAAACACATCATCAGCATGAATATCCAGAGCAAACTTTCCAGTCATTTCATGCATCATCACCGCTTTATGTACATGTAAAGCACCTTTAGGTTTGCCAGTGGTACCGCTAGTAAAATGCATCAGCGCAAGATCTTCAGCATCTGTCATCTCTAAAGAAAAGTCCTCACTCGCTGTCTGCATTAAGTCATCCCACCACAGCACATTTTCAAACTCGTGTTTACGACCTCTATCTGCTACTAAGATCACATGTTCCAGAGTTGGGGCATCCCCTCTTATTTGCATAATCTTTTTCTTATACAGACTTTCAGTGGTCACCATAACTTTGGCATTGCCACGTAACATTCGTTGAAGGATTGGCTCAGGTCCAAAGGCACTAAATAAAGGACTAAAAACATTTTGATTTTTGAGTGTGCCAAAAATGGTTTGGAAAAGTTCTGGAATTCTAGGAAGTAAACAAAAAACGGCTTCTGCCTTTTTAATCCCTAAGCTCTTTAAGACATTAGCAAAACGATTAGTTGCAAGCCTTAATTCCTCATAAGAATAGTCTTCTACATTTCCTGTTTTACGAATAAATCTTACTGCTGTTTTATCTTTAGTGGCAGGGTCATTACAGTGACGATCAACCGCCTCATAAGCGATGTTAATCTTTCTTATATCTGTTTGCAGATCATCCCAATGAAATTTGCCATAAGTCTCATCGTAGTCGCTAATATTGGGTGACTTATGATAATTGCCAGTTTTTGTTATGACCTCTTTCATTTACCACTCCTTAGTCACTATTTGCAGTGTCTAGTTGCATTGTAAACAATGGCCTAGTAATGAAAAATTTCATAATACAGGTATCTTTATGAGATAAATCACCTAATGCTAAACACGACGCATCATCTGAATTTGCAGATGTATGAGCTAACTCTAAACAACAGCAGTTAAAACGATATGAACAATTCCCACTTGATCTTTAATTTCAACAGTAATACACCATACCGACTTTAACCCATCCACAAGTCCAATTTTCTCTTGTGAAAATTCCTTTCTTAGACGGTCTCTATCTAACTCACCGATACTTTCGTCTTTGGATAAGTCTAATTGTTTAATCCATCGATCTACAGCTTGTATAGAATCTTGCGCTGATACCTGTGAAACATAAGTTCCCCCGGCATAATCCAATATAAAAGTATACAAATTCATAAGATCCTATTGTTTGCATTAGTATAAGATAAGATTATTTTAATTTACTTTATCTAATCTGACATCTTACAATTACTTAAGTGAACTAAAGGCTTAAACATGCTATAGTTTCTTTGCAAAAGAGAGGACTTTCTTATGAATAAAGAAAATGTGGCCATTCTTGGGGCCAGTGAAAAACCCGAAAGATACGCTTACAAGACCATGAAACTTTTAAAAGAATATGGCCATAACGTTTATCTAGTAAGTCCCAATAAAAAAGAAATTGAAGGTGAACAGGTTTACCCTAGTATTGATCTCATTGATGATAAAATTGATACTATCACTCTATATATTTCCGCAAGATTACAAAAAGAGGCGGTACAAAATGCCATCATCAAAGCGGCACCAAAAAGAGTGATTTTTAACCCAGGAACAGAAAATATGGAGTTTGAAAAAAGACTTGCTGAAAACAATATTTCCCCAGATCGGCATTGCACTTTGGTGCTGCTTAGAACTGATCAGTTTTAGATAATGAGTACACCAGCAGAAATTTCAAATCTAACACTTATTTATGTCTCCGCTATGTGTCTTGCACTGGCAATATTGGGGCATTGGCTGGAAATAACCAAAGCAAAATCGATCATCTTATCGGTGCTACGTGCACTTATTCAACTGCTGTTAATCGGGCATATTCTTAAATTTGTCTTTGTACAGGATCATCTTTATCTTAACTTAAGCCTTGCCCTCTTTATGACCCTTGCTTCAATTGTGACTGTTTACTCACGCCTAGAAAATAAAAACCTGTATCTCTTTAAAAACATATTTATTAGTATCGTTGTGGTGGCATGGCCAACCTATCTGCTGCTAGCTTATTTTATTCAGGTGCCGAATACATTTCAAGCTGCCACATTAATCCCCTTACTTGGGATGCTTTTAGGAAATTCTATTAACGGAATCACCATTGGCATAAAAAGAGTTCAAGAAGATATTCATGAGAGAAAAGATTATATTGCCACAATGCTAGGGCTTGGAGCTAGCTGGCAGGAGGCAACCAATTTACTAATGCGCTCCTCTTTTGATCTGGCCATCACTCCCATTATTAACACCATGATGATTGTGGGAATTGTTAGTTTGCCAGGTATGATGACGGGACAAATTATTGCTGGGAGAGACCCACTGATCAGTGCCAAATATCAATTTCTAATACTCGGCTGTATTTTTATCACAATATTTCTTGGGAGTTTAATAGGCATTTACTTACAACTACGTTGGTACTTTATTAATCATTTGTATTTTAGAGAGTTCATGCATGAATAGTGATACTCTTTTGCGCATTCAAGACTTCAAGCTAAAGATAGCTCAAGACAAGGAACTAAAACTAGAAGAATTTAGCATTAAGAAAAATGCACGTATGCACTTACGCGGTCCCTCTGGTTCGGGCAAAACAAGTTTAATGAATGCCTTGTATCTACTATGTCCCTTTGAGGCCAAAGAAATATATTTTAAGTCTGAACTGCTAAGTGAAAAAGAACTAGTAAAACTGCGCACTCATATGCGCTACCTGCCTCAACATGCTGAAACCAACTACGAAACCTGTTCAAATATTATTAGGGACGTTGCCAAATTTAAAAGTATGCAAGCAATAAACTTCCAAGGTAAACTGCTTAATTTCCACAAGCAATACTTTTCATCAATAAACTTAGATTTAGATTACTCGCGACTTTCTGGAGGTGAACGCCAGTGCTTTAAGCTATTGCTAGCAGCATCCAGTGAACCCGATATTTTACTTTTAGATGAATGCTTTGCGAATATGAGTCAGGAGTTCCGCGAAGCCAGTTCTCATTTTCTCATAACGGAGCTACAGAATACCTCGATTGTGTTTACCCATCATTTCCAAGAAGAAAATTTTTTAAGTCCGACAGAAGTAACCTCTATCGGACTTTTATAATTTAGTTGGCCCCGTAAGAATCGTGGATGTAATTTAATAAATCCCATTTACGAGCGATACGATATTTAAGCTTGTAATTCATGTCTGTTCCCCGCAACTCTCCATTGCACAACACTGCTGTCTCATCTAGATGATTCACAATACTCTTAAATTCCAACATACTTATTTTATCTTCCGGCCAAATCGCTTTATATTTCTGATAGAAATATTTGAGCTTTTTAAAATCATAATCATCTTTCTGATGTGACTCAACCACTAAGTGGATCATTTGCCTATTATTATAAAATTTTACGCCACTGACGCTGGTTATTCCTAGTGTGCCTATGGTTCCCACTCCTAAACCTAACATTGCACCACCGATCACCCAGCCTAATTCGGCCCAGCCAGTTACACCTGCCATATAGGTTATCGCTCCAGCAGTTCCGGCACCTACCGCCGTTGTCACAGGTGTTGCAACAATTCCCAAAGGTGGAGTCCAGATTAGCCATCTTTTTAGATGTCCTTCTCTTTGTATAAACTCATCTAAACAAGTGTTATCCTTTCCAATTTCTTCGCCAACAATACTCAAAACATTTTCTTTCGTTTGAGCATATTCTTTCGTTTCGGGTTTCTTACTGCCTGCAAAAACTAAGGACGTTCCTAGAATGAAGGTTAAAATAAATTTCATATAATCCCCTTGTTGTTGTATGGGAATTTTCTAGCATATAATTTTAGCAATACATCTGCGTTGTAGTTTTTACGCTCTTCAGAAACACTTAAGAAGCTACAGTGTACGAAAAAAATCTTACAATTTTAATAAGTTAGCGCGATTTTTTCGCGCCGGCGCGGAAAAAAAAAGGGCCATCAACTGGCCCTTATTTTATAATTCTCTACTAGCGGTAAAAGCAATTATTAATCGCACATAAGATCAAGAACATCCTCTGCATAGTTGATCGTTTCTTGTTTAACATCATCGCATAGATTACCTTGAATCATATCATTAAGCTCCTTGCACCTATCATCATCATCTATAAGTAATAACCAAAATTGTGTATTCACAGCTTTATTATCTAAGGCTTTGTTAGAAATACAGTCGCTACTTGCAAAAACTGAGAGTGAAGATAAAAGAGTAAGTGCTAAAATAATGTGTTTCAAATTGTCTCCTTGTACTAATTCTTAAGTAAAATTAATATATCACGCTGCTACTCACCGCATTATTTTATTGTACATATCATGTAAAAGTTATCAGTGTTTTGGAATTTTAAAGAAATAAAAACAATAGGTTAGAGTATATTCTAATAGGAATCTCTTATTTGCAGCAGTTGCGCCACAATGGAGATAGCGATTTCTTCAGGGGTATTATTACCCAGTGAAAGGCCAATGGGGATATGCAAGCGCTCTATAAAATCTTGCGAGACATCCAGTTTGCGTAAATCATTTTTAACAACGATGGACTTGGTTTTAGAGCCAATGGCACCTACATAAGGAGCATTGGGAAACTGGCGATAGATTTCTGCCAAAAAAGGCACGTCGGTGGCATGGCCTTTGGTCATGGAAATAAAAAAAGTATCTTCATTAAAATAAGAAACCGCCTCTTTGGCATCACTGGTTTTAAACACATTCACATTATCCAGTTTATCTAGCCACTGCTGACGATCATCTACCACAGTCACCTGACATTGTAGTTTTGCAAGGGCGCGGGTTAAGGCCTGGCTGACATGGCCAGCGCCAAAGATAGCAATAGGCCAGCATTTCACGCTGAAGTGTTCAAATAATAATTCAGCCACTCCCCCGCAGGTCATGCCGATATCTTTTTGCAAATTCCATTTTAAAATTTGTGGTGCTACTTGTTTTCTTTCACGGAGAATTTTTTGGGCCTCTTCAATCGCGGCGGCTTCTAGCTTGCCACCTCCCACAGTACCTGCCTCTAAACCCCTTTCACTGACCACGCATTTAGCGCCGGGAATTTGCGGAGCTGAACCGGTTACCGCCAGCAAGGTGACGCTCACAAAAGACTCACCAGTTTTTGCTAATTCCTGGGCCTTGGCAAAAATCATTTGGCATCCCACTCAGTAAAGCTTTGTGGATGGATCTTGCGTAAAATGGCCTCATTAGTGGCCGGGATAGACATGCTAGGATATGTATCTTCATATATTGGCAGATAGCTTAAGGCATTTTGCACGGCCGTCCACACACTTAGACTCAATAAAAGCGGCGGCTCTCCCACGGCCTTAGTTCCTCTGACACTCATATAGTTTTCATCATTTTCAATCAGCTCAATTTTATACTCACGCGGGATATCCTGAATATTTGGAATCTTATAAGTACTTGGTGCATGAGAAAGTAGTAAACCTTGCTCGTTATAAAAAAGATTTTCACTGCTCACCCAGCCCATGCCTTGAATGAAGGCTCCAGAAACTTGGCCTAAATCGATATCCTTATTTACAGGTCTGCCTAAATCCATTTGAATTTGTACTGAATCAACTTTTAACTCTCCAGTATCTGTATTAACCGTTACCTCACTGAGGGCCACCCCTTGGGTAAAATATAAAAAGGCATTACCTTTACCACTTAGTTTATTAAACTCAATACCTGGAATTTTATAGTGGGCATAATCACTTAAACTGATGCGATTTAAATAAGCTTCTACCACCAGCTCCTTAAATAGAATTTTATGATCAGGTCGATCTTTATGAAAAACCGAACCATCTTCAAAAACGATATCAAAATACTGAGCAACTCCAGTTGGCCAGTCAGCTCCCTGGTTAGGATCATTAATATGTTCTAGAAAATCCACTTCGACTTCTTCCTGAGTTCCCAGCCCTGCCGTATTCTTGGCCCAGTTATCTATAGGAAGATCCAATAACTTTAGCGCTAACTGAGACAGACGATATTTAATTTTTCTTAGGGCCAGTAATGCCGCAGCTCCATTTAGATCCGTTCCACTGGAAGCTGCCGTGGGAGAAGTATTAGCATTTTTATCAGTTCGCGTTGGCATAAGCCTTACCTTATCAGTACTTATTCCCAACTCACTGGCAACCATGGCGCCAATTTTAGTATTTACTCCCTGGCCCATCTCGGTGGCACCAGTTGCCACTTGTAGAGTTCCATCTTGATGGACAATAACCATGGCATTGGCCTGGTTTAAATGGCGGGTAGTAAAAGAAATACCAAACTTAACTGGAGTTAACGACATACCTTTTAAGTAGTGATCATTGGTTTGATTGAACTTGGTAATCGCTTGGCGTTTGTTTAGATAATCGCCCTTTGTTTCCAGGGTAGTAAACAGTTTATGCAAACAATTATTTTGCACTACTTGTCCATAGTGAGTGGTATTGCGCTCATTAATTTGATATAGATTCTTTTTACGAATTTCCAAAGCATCTTTACCTAAGACCTTGGCCACTTCTTCCATAATCCGTTCAATGGTCGCTACCCCTTTGGGGCCACCAAAACCTCTAAAGGCAGTGTGAGAATGATGGTGGGTTTTACACACCTGTCCCGCGATATCCATATTTTCGATATAATAAGCATTATCGGAATGCAACATGGCCCTTTCCATAATCGCCGTAGAAAGATCGGCGTAAGCACCTGCATCCGAATACAGTTCACTTTTTAAGGCGGTGATTTCACCATCGCTATTAAAACCAACCTGGTAATCGATTTGATAAGGATTTCTTTTACCAGTCATGATCATATCGTCATCTTTAGTAAGCACGATACGCACTGGCACTTTAAGTTTTTGTGCGGCCAAAGCGGCCATAGCGGAAAACGGTGCGGCTTGGGACTCTTTACCTCCAAAGCCTCCGCCCATACGTTTTACAATACACACCACATCTTTTAGGGAAAGCCCCAAGGCGTGCGCCACCACATGTTGAGTTTCAGTGGGATGTTGCGAAGATGCATGCACTTCTATTTGTCCATCCTCCAAGGGATAGGCAATACTACTTTGATTTTCCAAATAGAAATGATCCGCCCCCTGAATGCGTAGTTGTCCGGTTAGCTGATGCTCGGCGGACTTAAACGCACTCGTGAAATCTCCCCTTTTGATAAAACGTTTATCTCCAATAAAAGATTTCTGCTTAATCGCCTCATCGATGGTAAGGATGGCCGGCAGTTCTTCATATTCAATTTCCACTAGCTGCTTAGCATATTGTACATCTAATAAATTCTTTCCTACCAGGATAGCAATCGGCTCTCCGGCATATTGCACATATTCACTGGCCAAGATGGGATGCTCTTCAAAAATGGCACCCCATAAATTATGGGCCAGATCTGCTCCGGTAAAAGCGGCCACCACATTTTTGGCCTGTAGGGCCTTAGTAAAATCCAGCTTTTTAATGTTTGCATGGGCCTTGCTGGAATAAATCACATCCGCAAAAAGTTCATTCTTTTGAATAATCCTATCATCCACATATTCCGATTTCCCAGTCACATGATTATGGGAGCTATCATGAAATACACTCATGCCAGACCTCCTAGCAGACGCGAAAGAGTATTGGCAAAAACCACCCGCCGATAACTGGCAGTAGCACGTACATCACTGATAGGCTTAAATTCACTTTGGGCCACAGCAATGGCATCTTGAATATTTTTTGCATTGAGATCTTTTCCCTTTAAAAAACTTTCCGTCTTTTTTAAACGCAAAGGAATGGCCGCAATCCCTCCAGCTCCAATAAAAATCTCCTCTACGCTGGTCTTATTAACTTTGGCATGCACCGCTAAGTTAATGGTCGCAATATCCAGATCTTTGCGGATACTATTTTTAAAAAGTTTGAGACTACTCTTGCTTGGTAGTTGAAAGCTCACGGCCTGAATAAGCTCGCCTTTTTTCATTTCTAATTTTTTATAATCTAAGAAAAACTCACTTAGCT
>JBFEUX010000121.1:0-8534 GCA_041547255.1 Bacteriovoracaceae bacterium | reverse complement strand
GTTCTGCGCTTAGGTTGGGAAGAAGTAAGAGATGAGTTCGATAATGAGGCCATGTATGAAGGTAAATTTGGTATCTCTCCGCGAGAGATTAAGCAAATAATTTATAATCTTTCCAATGATCACAAAACCATTACGTTCATTGAAATTCTTGAATTCTTAAAAGAACTATCGGATCGCAAAGCAGATTATGACTTTCTTAATATTTCTAGTCAGGGTGATTACCACAATCCTAAAAAGTTCCTTTATCTCACGGAACAATACTTCTTATCTAATTTTGATACAGAAGTAAGAGAATCACTAGGATTGGTAGATAATAGATCCTACGAAGAATATATTGGAAAATATGTTATGCATATCAATGCTCTTAACAAAAAAGAGAAAATTAAAAATACCGTTACCGGTAAATTTGAAGAAGCGGATATGCACTTTATCAAAGAGTTTGAAAGTAGTATCCATCTCAAAGAAAATGCTGATACATTTAGATCGCATATTTTAAGTAAGCTTGGGGCCTATTCCCTGGACCATCCGGGAGAGAAAATCATCTATACAGAAGTTCTCGATGGCGTGTCCAAACAATTGAGAGAAACCTTTAGAAATGAGCAGAAAAAGATTATCGATACAGTCGGAAAAAACTTGCTCTTTTATTTCAGGGAATTACAGGACAAAAAAGAGGGTAAACAAACCAGATCAGGGCTAACCGATAAAGGACGTAAAGAAATAGATGCTATCCTTAATCATCTGATTGAAACCTTTGGTTATACTCAGGATGGTGCTATTAGTTGCTTAAAATATTTGATTAAAAAGCGATATGATGTTAATCACTAAACCACTAGGTTAAAGTGATGAGCGACGTCTACAAACGATTTACACCAGATTTATATGAGGCAGTCTACCAGGTCGAGGAAGACCAAGACGGCATGCGCCTAGATCAGTATTGCGCCACTTTTCTTGTGTCATTCTCAAGACAACAGATCAAACAAAAAATAAAAAGTGGAGATATTAAGATTTTTAATCGCCCCCATCCACACAAACCCTCGGTCAAGGTCTATCACCGTGAGCAAGTTCAGATCATGACTCATCGGGGAGATTTAGAAGATGAATACTGGAATGGAAAAAAAATTGAACTACAGCTCGATCCAGAAGTTGTTTATGAAGACGATGAAATTTTAGTCATCTCCAAGCCAGCCTATATGGCCACTCACCCCACAGGAAAACATCTTTTTAACTGTGCCACTGTTTATTTTGAAAATAAATACCAGCAAACCATTTATTCCATTCACCGTTTAGACCGGGAAACATCTGGAATCCTGCTACTGGGTAAGACTGTTAAAATGGCCCAATACTGCACGACACTTTTTGAAAAAGATTTGGTATCAAAAGCCTATTTTTTCATTGGCCACAAAAATAAATCCCATACTTATCCCCTAACGGCCAATGAACGCTTAGGTACTTTAGAGAACTTCACCCCTAGAAACTATAATCATTGGTTCCCTGCAGATGATGTCCAAGGTAAACACGCACAAACTAGTTTTTATGATCTTTACCAAAATGATAAGTATATTATCGGTCTTGCCTTTCCTAAAACCGGCAGACAGCATCAAATTCGCTGCCATGCTGCGGCCCATGGCTTTCCGCTAATTGGAGATAAGCTTTATAACGGTGACCCCACTGTGTTCATGCGCTTTAAGGACTTACTTGCCACCGCAGAAGATCACGCCAAAATGCAGCTTCCCCGTCATGCTCTGCATGCTATTGCACAAAAACTGCCCTATCCCAGTGATCAAGAACCCCATCTATTTCGCACTCCTATTCCACAAGACTTACAAGACTGGATAAAAGAAAATATTCAGGATATAACTGTGGCACAATTGGATAAAAAAATTAATCAAACCCTAGAGGATGTTTTCCATGCACCCAAAATATGAAATCAAAGGCCTTTTTAGCTCCACCCCTGGCGAAATCAAGGGAACTGCTACCAGCATTAAAATGACCCCGGTAAATGAGCTAGTCATAAAAGAACATGGTATCACCGGTAATGAGATGGCCAATAATAAATACCATGGTGGTGATATGCGGGTGATCCATCACTACACCGGGAAAAATTATGAGCATCTCAAACAAGTATTTCCTGAGCTTGCAGATAAATTTGTTCCCGGCTCTATTGGGGAAAATATTTATACCGATGAACTCACTGAGAATGATCTGCATATTGGAGATATTTTTGAGTTAGGAACGGCCAAAGTGCAAATTACTGTTCCGAGAAAACCATGTCATAAAATTAATTTAGCTTACGATGATAACCGCATCTTAAAAGAAGTGCTTAACTCCCGTCATGTTGGGTGGTTTTATAAAGTACTAGAAGAAGGAACGGTAAAACTAGGAGATCATCTTCACCAAATAGATCGTCCTTATCCTCAACTGGGAATAAGTGATTTCTTGGAGCAAGCTTTTGGGAAAAGTCGTTTCAGTAATATTAATTTTTTACAAGATTGTTACGATACAGGCTTGATGGATAAAGGGTGGAAGCCAAAAATTGAGGACGTGCTCGCCCATCACAAAATTTAATTAGAAATCTTTAGTGGACTCAAGCACTTCACGTAGATGATTATAAACCCCTAACACGCCGGCATTATCTTTGCCTTCCAACACCACTTTAGGCTTATACTCTAGCTGGTCTAATACTGAAATTATATTACTTACACCTACGGTATTGCTAAAAAATTCAAACATGGATTCATCATTGGCTGCATCACCATAGAAAATACATTCATCCTTTTCTACATGAGGTGCATAATTTTCTAAAAACTGCTTCACTCCATTGGCCTTAGAGATATCTCCTATCCAATAATTAATATGTACATTAGAGCGGCTAAAATTTACGCCATGCTTGTGTAGAAAAACTTCTGCCGCCTCCACGTCAGCTTTACTCATCTCCGCAAACTCAATGGCGCGATCAGTACGCCTGCCAAAAGAATCTGCACTTATCACACAACGAGGCTGCTGCTGCTGTAACTGCTTGGTAATATCATCTAAGCGCTTGATCTCTTCATCTGAAACCAGGTTTTCTTCGGAGATATGACCTTCCACACTCTTAGAGACAATAACCCCTCCTCCTTCCATAATCACATGCTTAACTGGAAAGTGAGTTACTAAAAAATGTCCCCAGGAAAGTGAGCGGCCAGAGACAATCACCAATTCAGAGTTGGCCTTTTCAATAATATCTAAAAGTTCAAAAAAAACGGCACCCAATTTTCCGTTATTCGTAAGGGTGCCGTCAAAATCAGAAAAAATTATTTTCATAAATTATTCAATAGGAAGTGAAACCCCCATAACAATTGAGCTATAGCTATTTCTTAAAGACATATTAGCTTCAATGTTACCAATTAGACTTTCAGCTCCTGCAATAGGAAGTCTTCCAGTCGCTCCTAAAGCAATCGCAGTAGAAGTTTCATATTTTTTGCTATCTTCATTTAGGCTTACCATCATTGGAAGTGAAATAAATGGGAAAACTTCTTTTCCAGAAATGGCCAATCCCTTAGAAAGCGTAGGTGCAGCACCGAAAGAATTCAGTCTTTCACCATCAAAAGTTTCACTTGTTAATAAACCTTTTACAGAAATTCTTGGTTGTCTTCCATAATCAGGGATCAATTCAATATCAGAACCTAAGATAAAACGAGAAGCTCTATCTCCATCAGTGAAACCAAAACCGGCATCCATACTTACTCTTTCACTTAAATGACGAAAGTAACGAGCGGTAAGCCCCATCCCACCATCTTTAGATGTATAGTTATTAAATTCTGTAGTAATCGCATGCTTTTTCATCATAAATGGTTGGTTAGAAATACCAATTACATTGGCCATTGCACTAAACGAAACAGCAGTAGAAATTAATCCAAGCAGTATTTTTTTCATAAATCCCTCACCCCGTGGTTTTTGATAAATTTTGTCTTGTTAAAAGCATAAGATCAAAAGCGCACTTCGTCAAAGACTTGCATCAATTCTGTGCTAGCGAAAATAACAACGCAAGACATTAAAAACGATAACCAAATTCTAAGTGTAAAAGTGAAAATGTGGGCAAGCTACCAACCGCATCAATAACATCCTGCGCATCATTTTTTTGACTACCACTGGCCTGATCCAAGTAATCTTCATCACTGCCCATATCTAATAAGGGCCAGTAAATCTTGAAATAATCCACCCCAAAACTAAAACCTTTTTTCCAACTCCAGCGATTACCAACTCCCCACATCACACCCAAGCGTTTAATATCAATAACATCAATACTCACGCCGGCGAGATCAGTATAGCTGTTGCTCAGTTTCACCAGAAAGGAACTATAATAAACCCCGTATTGGAAATTAAAACTATTTTCCCAGGTGTGAGCGCGGGTACTCAAATGTACACGGGTATCGGAAATCTTGCCCAAATCATCTACGATCACATCAAAAGAATAGCTCGCGCTCTGATAGGCCAGCTCATACGTCCTCTTATTCGGCTCACCATAAGAAGCGACCAGCCCAATTTTACCGGGAAGCCAAGTGTCGAGATAGGAATAGCTGCCATACACCCCCCATTTTTGTAAATTTCCGCTCGCTGGCTCAGCGGCTTCCTGGGCCCAAGCACTAGCAGTAATCAGCATCAGGGCGATCAAGTAACTCCATCTCATGTATTTTCTCCTTAAAAAACCATGGTAACTGGCCAAGGTCCATACGCCAACACTAAAAACTCTTCAATTTTGTTGCATAATTAAGCGAATTTCTATATAAATACATCCACGTAATTTATGGTGGCTGTAGTTCAGTTGGTAGAGCAGCGGATTGTGATTCCGTTTGTCGAGGGTTCGAGTCCCTTCAGCCACCCCATTAAAAACCTTCATTTTTAAGGGCTACATAAGCTGGTAACTAGATAATAGTTTTTGTATTCTTAAAGACATGAAAAACATAAATTTTGAAGACTTTATTCAGGTTTGCACAGGCTCTGCAATTTTGGCCATTCCAATTGCATTTACAGAAGAATCTTGGAAATTGAGTGAGTCTATACCTCAGTTCAAACTCATCCTAATTGTGCTAACTTCCATTTTATTTAATGGAATCTTTATTTTTTATGGTATCTATGAAGGAAATATAAAAAATAAAGTTTTTAAATATACATCTCGTATAGTTATTAATTACGGCCTTACGCTTATAACAGTTACCTATATTCTATACTTGTTAAATATATTAAATGTAAACTCCCAGTTTTTTCCACTTCTTTCTAAAATTATTTTAGTTTCATTCCCGGCTTCATTAAGTGGTGCTGTCATAGATAGTTTTGATAAAGAATAATCCTCCTCATGTTTAAGTCGCATAAAGCTTATTGATAACTTTTTTTACCGGTAGTACTTGCAGGAGGTACTTTTCAATTAAGTTTCTATCACCGCCTACTTTTACAACCCCTGACACTTCAACATATTCCCCAAAAAGTCTAATTGAGATATGCCTCACTCCTTTAAATATTTTTTTAATTTTCCGTTCTAAGAGTCTAGCCTTTTCAGATCTCTTTGAAGCAAGTGAAGGTTTAACTTTAACTTGTCGCACAACTTCCTTTACACCTGCTTGCTTCATAGCAAATTTCTCAATATCTACAATAGATCTACAATCTCTAGTTGCCCCCATCAATCGAACAACTTTATCTTTGACTTTTACAGAAAGTGAGCGTTTTTCATCTCCCAATATATTTCCCATATAAAGTTTAATTCTTCTCTCTAACTCCTTATCTGTAACTTCATCAAAATTTCTTATTTTTATTTCATTATCTATGACTTTTTTTACACCTAAGATTTTAGAAGTTTCACCAGTTAAAATATTCTTTTCATATAGTGATTTTACACTTCCCTTTAAAAGCACATAACCATCTATAACAACAATCTTTATATTTTTTAATCCACTTTCCAGCATCAAATGTGCCTTAATGATCTTAGCTAAATTTCTGTCTCCTTTATTCTTACCTAAAATATTTTCATGAGACTTCATCGATTCAACAACAACATTTAATAAAACCTGGCTTTCCTGTGGCCAGTCAACTACTCCCTGAACGCCTTTATTATAAAGAGAGGTAAAAAAACTAGATTTCTTAGGCTCTCTTGATAAATAAAATATTGGAGGTAATGCAAACTCGTTCACTAAGTTTTCTACATAATTTGTGATTTTGCTTTTCACTTTTTTTTCATCAACAATAACAGCTACTGTACTATTATTAATCTTTTTCCTTACATCTGCTGAGTCAGAGAAAATAATTTCAACATTAAAGTTTTTTTCTATATTTGGCAGACGTTTTTTTATAGAAACATCACCTACGATAACAATATTTGGCTGTCTAAATGAATAAAGACTTAATGCCTTATTATTTATATTTTTTTTTGCTAAATTCATTTCTTCCTCCTTTTTTTACAAATTTTAAAATCTACTGGGTTTTTCTAATATGTCCGTAATTTAAAACACCTACAAAAAAACTACCACCTACAAGGTTTCCAAAAACGGCACTGACTAAAAAAGATAAACCCTCAACGTAACTAGGGTGTTCAGAATGTAACAATCCGCTGAACACTTCAGCTGAGCCAGCTATAGAGTGATGAAGTCCACCAATCCCAATAATAAATGTAACAATAAATATACTTAATATTTGACTACTACCGGGCGGGTTGGCCAATATCAACCAACCACCTTGAGCCATAAGCCATCCAGCTAAAAGTGCACTTATAAATATTTCAAAAAATGTATATTGTGTTAAATGATGTGTAACATCAATATAACCTTTCTGAGCTAAGATTACTGGGTCTGCAAAAAAGATAAGTAGAGAACTTAAAAATGTTCCTAAGATATTTCCAACTAAGACAATTCCCCACAAAACAAGTAGTGATTTAATATGGACTCTCTTATCTAGAACAGGATAAACCGCAGTAGCAGTTTGTTCAGTAAAAAGCTGTGTTCCACTCATTATTGAGATGATAAAACCGAGAGGATAAACTAATGATATAGCTAATCTATTGAGCATCTCATTATTATCAACTGGAAACATTTGAGACATAAGTGCCACGCACATACCAGCAAAGCCTAAAATAAGCCCTGCAGATATCGCAGAAAGCAAGAGAGATATTTTTGATCGCTTGTGTTGCTCCAAGCCTTCTTCAATTGCCCTTTCTAAAACATCATCAGGATGTCTAACGACTTCATCTGTTCTTTTTAGAATAACGGGTACATACTCCTGATCCTCTTGAGTTCTTTCAATTGTTCTTTGGGTCTTTGAGTCACTATTAGGTGATCCGCTAATACAATCTGAAGAAATTAAAATATCTTTATCTTCCATATTATGCTCCTAGTTTGTATTGAAGTTTCAGGAGGGCAATGGCCCTCCTCTTCTAGGTACATATTAAGTATTAAATCGCGCGAGCAGGAAATGAAACTAAATCTTGGTTGATGTGTATTCTCTTGTCTGTAGCAAGTTCCTCCTCTATAACAGGAACCTCTTTCGCAGGTGGTTTACAAATAGCAATCACCTCAGAATTTTCTTCCATGAGATCAATCATCTTCGGAATATTAAAGTCACTTAATGTCAATTTATCACCAATATCCATGTTTGAAACATTCGCTTCAAGTGCTGCAGGAATAGTCTTTGGTTTTCCTTTAACAGTAACTTCATCCTTCATAATAACCAACACACCTCCTTTTTTTAGACCAATTGGTGTTCCTTTCAGAGTTACGGGAACATCAATGTCACTTTTTAAGCCCTTCGGCATTTCCATTAGTGTGAAATGTACAAGCTCATTTGTTAAAGGGTCTTTTTGAATCCCTTCAATCTTGACATATACTGGGCCACTTGCTGAATTTACCTGGTAGACTTCCCCAGACTCATCAATGACTCTTTTTAATTTATTTTTTTCCATTTTAATTGGAGTACTTTTGATATTTACACCGTAAATTACTCCTGGAACAAAGCCTTCTTCTCTTAATTTTTTAGTGTTTTTTTCTAAATGTCTTTTTCTAATATTTATCATTTCCATTTTTATACCTTTGTCATGATTTCGTTTTCTAACTTGCTAAATAGAGAGAGTCATTTCCATTCCTCTGAGTTTTCTCATTCCTAAGCGACTTTTCAATGACACTTAAGCTTTGCTTAATTGCCTCATTTAAACTCACAGCATCTTTCTTTGCATATATTATTTTTTTTCTAGGCCTCACGAGTGCAGCTCCACAAGAGATTTTTAAACTCCCCTTAGACTTTTTTTCATCCAGCCACATCTTAAGCTTCCATTGATTCTTTTTATTAAATTTTCCTAAAGTGAATTTCACAAAAAATGTGATCGTATCTAAAGTTTTCTTATAACTTCTATCTAAATGGTTATTTAGCTCCATTTTCATATTATTCACCTCCTTAAAGCGCTCTTCACATGGCATTTTATTTTTACTATAATTCAAGTAGGTTTCTGTTTGTTCAAAAGAAACCCATTCGTCTTCATAAAGTTTCCATCTATTGCCTTTTAATTTCATATAGTTAAC
>JBFEUX010000274.1:0-3473 GCA_041547255.1 Bacteriovoracaceae bacterium | reverse complement strand
ATTTTTAAAGTATCTTTTTATGAAAAAGATTAGAAATCCATTTAGACCACTCTATTGGTTTTTAATTTCAAAAGGCTTTAAAACATATCTGTTAATGGCGAATAACTTCTCAAACCACTACCCAAGATACGAAAAAGAAACTGATGCTAAACATAGTGATATTTTAAATTCGTTCGCGCTTAAACTATATCCTAAAGATTACAGTCAAGAACAAGGAGTCATTAGCTTTAAAGAAAACATAAAAGATTCACTAAAGGAATGTGTCGCGCCAATAACAGAGGATATGAAACAAAAGAATCCGCGAATTAAGTTCTTTGCTAACAAAAACAGTGGTTGGAAGGATGGTGATGAGTTGTGCTGTATTGCTGAAATGACACTTCTCATGCCGGTTAAATATCAAATTAAAATTATTCTAAAGCGCCTTAAAAAAGTATTGAAGAAGAGACAATCAATAAAACAAGACCCCATCATCATTAGAAAGGAGCAGTCAGTATGAGAAAAATTTTGATTACTGGATGTTCATCAGGCTTTGGAGAGGATATTGTAAAAAAACTTCTCACAGATAAAAACAACTTTGTCATTGCTACGATGAGAGATGCTGAATCTAGAGAGCATACGCTAAATAACATTAATAACGATAATTATAAATTATTATCATTAGATATTACGAACCCTAACGAAAGAAAAAATGTCTCTGATTACATCAGAACAGAAATGAACCAAGAACTCGACATACTTATCAATAATGCAGGCTATGGTCTTTATGGTGCTCTAGAATTAACTTCAGAAGATGACCTCAGAAAGCAAATGGAAGTGAATTTCTTTGGGACGGCGATGATGATTAAAGAATTCCTCCCATTTTTAAGAAAAAGTGGAGCAAAAAATAAAAAGATCATTAATATATCATCTATGCTTGGACAAACAGGAATGCCCCTTTCTGCAAGTTATGGTGCCTCCAAACATGCGTTAGAGGGACTCGTAGAAAGTTTACAGTATGAGCTAGCTCCCTTTGGAATTAATATTATGACCATTTGTCCAGGAAGACATAGAACAAAATTCATGCAAAACATAAAATGGTCCAGCCTTGAAGATAAAGAAGGCATTTATAACAACCAGACCCAAAACCTGAAACAACTGATGAGTAAATTTGCAAAAGGCAAAGAAATCCCTCTCAGTAATGTTTCTAATCGAGTGGTAAAAATTGTTTATAAAGATAATTTCGTCGCAAGAACCTATATTGGAAAAGATGCAAACATATTTTACTTACTAAGAAAGCTATTGCCATTTAATGTCTTGATGAATTTTATTACCAACACTTATTGTAAAATAGTGCAAAAGAGTAGTTATGAATCTTAATATAAAACTAAATTTAGAAACAATACATACTCATCGTAATAAAAAGCTGGGTGCGATACTAAAGAAAAGATTTAAATCGAGTGATATCTCAAAGTCTCTCTCTCCGTTTTGGGATGAAGCAAGTTATGGCCTTAATAAGGTGGACTATTATAACGAGTTAAATAGTATAAATAAAAAGACCTTGTTAAATGAATTGGCCTTTGATCGTATTTCTGAGGCATACCATATTGAAAAATCTGGAATTGCCTATGGCTCCAAAATGACTCTTTTGAGTGAGAATATTGATGAAAGAGTATTGTATGCAAGCTTTACCGGTGATGAAGCAAGGCATTTTAAGTTGATCGAAAAATATTTTAATAATGAATTACACAGTGATATAAGTGATAACTCTTTTTTAGTCTATTTAAGTCAAATGATTGAAACTGCACCTAAAAAATCACTAGTCTTTATGATTCAAGTGCTACTGGAAGGTTGGGGATTAGAACACTACTCCTCTATGGCCAAAGACTGTAAGAATAATGAGCTAAAATCTGATTTAACATCAATTGTTCGCGATGAAGTTGTCCATCATGGCTCAGGCGTCATCCTTTTTAAGGAGAACGGACTTTCAAAACTTGAAAGAGATTATATCACAAAATCTTTAATCTCATTCTTTCAAATGGTACAAGTAGGTCCAATTGGACTTGTAACAAGGCTTGAGAGCTTTACTTCAAAGTTTTCTAACAATAATCGCCTAAAGATATTAGAACAACTTGAAGCATATAAGCAGACTAATAAAAAATTAGCTATACTTAAAAGACTTATGAAGAAAGTGGGTGCCACATCTATAATTGAAGAGATGGAAAACAGAGGCCATTTACAAGCATTAACGATTGATCAAATGGCCGCATGCTTTTAATCTCTTGGAAAAACTTTTGAGACAAATTCATATTTCCTATAAAATTGATCATCAAGTTTTTTCATGTACTTTGGTCTAAGAGAAAGAAGATTAATCTTTGTTGCATAAATAAATGACTTCCATGGCGCTTCTGCAGCAGTCCTGGAAACTGCGCCATCAAAAATCCAATGGCTTATATAGCCAAATCCATAGAATAGAATAAAGTAGAGAACAAAAAGCCACCATTTAAGTGTTATTAAAGCGTAAGGTAAGAGACAGAGACCGCCAAGCATTCCAATTAAATGCATAATTCGCACGCGCTGATTTAAATGCAAATAATAGAAATAATCCTCATAGTTTTCAAAGTCCTGTGGCATAAAATCGTTGATTTGCTCACTTCTTTGCAATCTAGTATTTTTTAGGGCCATCCAATCCTCAATATTAAAGAAAAAAAAATTTTATATGGTAATATTAACATATGAAAGAAGATGAAATAAAGAACGAACTACTAAACCAGAACACTCAAGCTCTAAAAACTCATAAAATCTTTAATAACTGGGATATTGTCACCAAGGGTTGGTACTCAACACTAAAATCAAAGGAGCTCACAAGAGGAGATAGAGTCTCCTTGATGCTTAATGGCCATCGGATTGTTCTTTACCGTGCAGAATCAGGAAAGGTGGTTTGCCTTGATGCTTTTTGTCCACATATGGGTGTAGACCTATCCCTGGGAAAAGTGTTGGGAGAAAATCTGAGATGTTTTTTTCACCACTGGAAATTTGATAAAAATGGCAAATGCATTAATATTCCATGTGGTGAAGATCCCCCAAAAAATTTGAAACTAAACTCCTATATGACAATTGAGAAATATGGTCTTATTTGGGTATATCCTGAAGCCGAGACGAATGAGAGGCTGCTAGAAGTTCCAGCCTTAGAAGGCCTTGATGAATCATTAATATGTACAAAGATTGATAATATCTTCTATCGTAAATGTCACTACCACATTACGATGATTAATGGTATCGACCCACAACACTTACGCACAGTTCACAACATTAACATCGATATGGATATTAATATTAACAATACCAAGTCCAACCACATAGATATTTGCCTAAAAGGCAATTTTACCAATCAGAACATAAAGGAAAAAATAGGCTCATTTGTATTAGGTAACAACTACTCATACTCGATGAAATATGCTGATGGTTGTCTTGCAGCTTTAACAATGATGAAAGAT
>JBFEUX010000383.1:0-1553 GCA_041547255.1 Bacteriovoracaceae bacterium | reverse complement strand
TGTGTCAATATTGATTGGTTTGATCCTTTAAAAGGATAGTTGTGAAGTACCTTGTTTTATTATTGTTTGTAATTCCTCATGCTCATGCCTCATTAAAAGCAGAATATGAAAAATTTGTGGCATCTTCAAAGCAGAAACTCTTGGCCGGTGGAGGAATGGATGGAGGTGGAAATGGAGGAATGCGAGTTGAAGAAGGTGCAGCTTGGTTTTATCTTAATAAGCCTTCAGGTTATATTCGAACCTGCTATCACATCGGAAAAAAATTTAAAGCGACTGAGGATGAAGTGAAAGAGGCTATTTTAACTGCTTTCAGTACTTGGGAAAAATATTTTCAGAAAATAGACCTTTATCAACCTGATCTGGATGCAAATGGCAATCCGATTCCTTATCCTGAATATTTAAAAATCGCGACAAAAATAAAATTTGAAAGTTGCCAAAATGATACAGAGCTAACTTTTTATTTTGGCGAGCAGGATCAAAGAGTTAAGGACGTTTTAGATGGGATGCCAAATGCTAAAGGTTTTGCTTTTAGAAAATATCAAGATATTGACTCGGTTAATGGGACGAGCAAAGGAATTGTTTGGATTTTTGATCCCCAATTGAGCTCAGAGCCAATGGATGATCATATTTATAATTGGGGCAAGGTTGAATTACTTCAAGCGATGGTTAATCATGAAGTTGGACATGTCATGGGGGCCCATCATCAAGATCGTACGATTATGCAAGAAGATTTAAAGTCTCTTTTTGAAATTTCTCAATTTCCAATTTCTTCTGATACAACAGAAAGTCTAAAGCATTATATTCAGCTGAATAGAAAATACCTCAAGACAATAGATCACTTTTCTCGTTTGGTTTATTCTATCGATGATGTTGATTTAAAAGGAAAATTAGGCATAGCAGGGAGCTTGGAAGAAAAGAATAACTTTAAATATTTTATGGGAAGAGACTCTAAAGGGAAAATATCAGTGGAAGCAAAGTTAAAGACTGAATCTGACCAATTCATCTATAAAATTATGGATGAACAAGGTTCTAAAACTTGGGTTTCTAAAAAAATGGAATTTAAAATTACAAGCATTAAAAGTTCTGCGACGGGAAATAATCAACTCAAGAGAGTACGCAAAATTTGCAAAGAAGAGGCTGGGACTTGTTCTTATGAAAAAGATGAAAGCATTTCGTTTGGAGCGACAGCAATAGGCTCTATTGAGTTTGGTTCAAATATAAAACACGAGGTTATGATCGATATTGGTCCCAGCTTTCTTGGATATTACAAGACGGGCGAAATTCAAAATTCAATTAGTTCATTTTCAAACTTTGCACTACATTATTTTGATAAAAATCATATACCACATATTATGTTTGTAGAAGATATTGTGGATTTCAGCTCTATTAATGAACAGGGCTCTAGAAGAAATCTAGTGCCCCCTGTTGAATACTAATTTTTTTGAAAGTCAGTGATTTCGTAACTTGCTGGTATTTTTTGTCCATCAATAATCATCTCTAATCCTACTTGGGCAACTTGGCCAAGAAAAGGTGCATTCTGAATAATGACAATG
>JBFEUX010000030.1:0-20269 GCA_041547255.1 Bacteriovoracaceae bacterium | reverse complement strand
TGGGAAAGTGATTATATAGTTCCCAATATGGCATTTCTTCGCCATGAGCTAGAAGTATCCGCCGCAGACTTTAAAATCTTATTATCCCATCAGTTTGTGCAGGATAAAGAGCGCTTCAGTTCAAGTCAGATAAGCGATTTTAAAGAGCTGGTGCAGGACTTTAAGGTAAATTATGTCATTAATGGGCATAAACATAACCCAGGCGTTGGGAAAGTCGGAGAGGCAATACAATTAACAGCGGGCGCTTCTTATAAAGGACAATTGTTAATTTTAACAATAAAAGCGGATGAAATTGGCCATGAATTTATTAAATTATAAGATATATTTATACACAGTTTTTTTCATCTCATTTCAATGTTTTGCTTTTAACCTTGATTATATAAAACTTCAACACGCAGGAGAAATAGGTTCTTACGCAGTAGGGATCGGAGGATCTTCTGAATCTGATCGCTATAGCCTTGAGTTTTTTCATGGGGTAGTTCCAGCTGAACTCGGCGGGAGAACTATTGAAACAATGGCACTAAAAAATAATTTAAAGCTATTTACTTTAGATGTTTATTATTTTGCAACAAAGTTTTATACCGGGTTAAATATTTATAAAGTGAAAGGAAAGCGTTACGAGACTTTTGGCAATAATGATTATCCTGATAGATACTATCGCATTGGCTCTGTAAGGTGGCAGCTTTATTTGGGAGGAGAGTTTCTTGTGCCGTCGCAGGATAAACAGCGTCTTTATTTTGAATCCGGCTTGAATGATATTGTTTTGTTAAGCTATTATAGAAATCCGGATTATATCAATCCTATGGACTATGTCTCTTTGGCGTTGGGCTATATTTATAAATTTAGATAGCAAAAAAATATCCAGCTCTAGGATGAAAGAATATTATTTTGTTTTCAATACATCTCTTAAGACTGTTACCAGCCTTTCACGCAATTGATTTTTACCGCTATTATCTTTAAGTTTTCTTCTGAGGCGAGGAGACATTTCTATTTGAATACCTTTTTGTTTACATAAATTTACAACATTATTTTTATGTAATCCACGATATGGAGGGCAACACAACTCACACGTCTTTAAATCGGGAAAACTTTTAGTGAGAGAGCTTACGAGTTTAACTCTTAGCTTCTTATTGCCACCTCCAACACAAAAATCAGCTTTAGCTTTCGTTGCCGGGTATCCATGAAGTGATAAACAGTAATTGCTTTTATTAGCAAGTTGGATTAAATCAGGATCATCAAAACGGTGGCTGGTTAGATGTAAGTAACCAGATTGTAATATTTGGGGATTATAGTCTGGAGCGGCCTTCGCTTTGAATTCGTAATAGCTAAAGTTGTCTTGGGCAACTGCGTGCAGTAATTCACTTGTTCCTTCTTCAATTCGACCACCATGAATTGCTATGATGAGTGGAGCTCCTTTTTTAAAACTTTTATTGATTTCATATTCTTCGCCCTGTTTATAATTTTTTTGAATATCCTTAAAGCTTTTATTTCGACCCCAAAGGCCCTTACTCGTTGAACAACTAAGTATGGTGATAATAAAAATAGATATTGTACAAAAGTGTTTCATAGTCATGCTAACTTATCGGAAACTGGGATGAAGTATTTAAATAGCAATTGATTCTTCTTGTCAGGTTTAACCATGGTTCGATATTAATGGGCAGTGATGACAAGATGTAAGTATTTTTTATTAATGAAAGCACTTTAGCTGTCAGTATTGCTAGTAGCAAAGCTTTACTTCATTTGTCGCGAATTATAAAATAAATAAAATTTATAAGCCAAAAACAAAAGGAGCAAAGGAATGCGTACTTTTTTATTCGCAATAATATTTTTTCAAGCGCTTGCATTTGCAGGTACCGAGAAAGCACCAGAGAACTTTAAAGTTGGAGATTCATTAGCGGTATTTGTTGATTTTCACAGTGCTAACTATGAAATCACTTATGATGTTCAGAACAAGACAGCAACTGCTGTCACGACTATAAAGTTTTACATGCCAGTTTTTGGGAAACCAATCTTTGATCTCGTTCCTGATGGGACGGCCAAAATTTTTGGAAGAAAAGTCGCTTTAATTGATATTGAAGATCCTGACCAGGAATCAGAAATGAAGATGATTGATCGAAACATTAAGGCTGGAAATCATACTGTTGTTATTTATAATCGGATTGACGATAATATTAATTTTTCATTTAATGCTGTCGCTTCAGCTTTTTGGATGAGTGATCTATCAGACAGAAGCTATCTTGAACAATATATCCCTACTAATATCGAATATGATCAATATAAAATGCATCTTACAGTGAAAGTTGTAGGAACAGATAAAAGACATGAGATTTTTACAAATGGGCAGCAGAGAGTAGTTTCTAAAAATCACTTTGAGATCGACTATCCTGAATATTTCACAAGCTCTTCACTTTACTTTCACATGACTAAAAAGGATAAATATCCATCAACGCATTTTACCTATAAGTCTATTGATGGCAGGGACATTCCGGTTGTTATCTATACTCGATTTGCTTTCAAGCTAAATAGTCTAAAAGAAGATACGATAAAAGTACTAACGGAGCTTGAAGGAAAATTTGGACCATGGGGACATCCTAGTCTAACCATATATAATTCTGGATCGGGAGGTATGGAGTACGCAGGTGCAACAATTACTTCAAAAAGCGCACTTGGGCATGAGTTAACTCATAGCTATTTTGCCAGAGGAGTAATGCCTGTTAATGGAAATTCTGGTTGGATGGACGAGGCAATTGCAAGCTGGAGAGATGAGGGCTATAAGAGTGTCAGTGCCCCATATTTTACCTCAACTACGATGGCAGCTCATTCGCAATATCGAAGAACAACTGATCGTAAAGCGTACGCTCAAGGGGCAAACTTTATGGCCTATCTTAACCACGAATTACAGAGGCAAGGAGGGTTGCGCAGCTTTCTTGAAAAGATCTTTGCCAAATGGCTTCATTCAAATATTACCACAAAAGATTTTGAAAAAGAGTTAGAGCAATTTTCTGGAAGAAATTTTTCTGCAGAATTTAATCAATACATTTATGGCAGTGCAAATGTTAATACTGAAAGTGAAAAAGCTGTCATGGAGAATCCTTATCACCCAAGGCTTACAAAACAACAACTTTTCGAGCTACTATAAGAGCCGATCGCGATAAATCTAAAAGCCCACTTACAAGAAGTGGGCTTTTTTGTATAGGAATACTTAATCAGATTAAGATTGAAGTTCAGAAAGTTGGCCCTCGAATTCATCGGAATATTTATCATGCTGAAGTTGTATAACTTCAAGTCGCTCAAAAGATTCTTCGATCTGATTTTCCAGTTTTGCAACTTCAACTGAGAGGGCAGTGATCGCCTCTGCATTATTTTCTTCCGATGCTTTAACTAAAAGTTCATTCTTCTCGTTGATAAGCCTCTCAGAGTGAGAAATAAGCTCCTCAAGTTGATCTATTTCTTTTTTTAATGGTTTTAGCTTTTTTGAGCGCTCTTGAATGATTTCTGCTCGTTTTTTTTGTAATTCTTTTTTATTAAGTTTAGGCTTTTCTTTTTTGATTACCACTTCTTCGCTTTCCCAGCCTATTTTATTGAGAAAATCATCATAGCTACCAAGAAAAAACTCAGCTCCACCTTCATGGAAAATAATAAGTTTATTTACCAGTCGTCTTAACAGCATTTCAGAGTGAGTGACAATGGCAACAGCTCCAGGAAACTCTTCAATCGCCTCACACAGAGACTCAATTGACTGCATGTCCAGGTGGTTGGTGGGCTCATCTAGAAAAAGTAGGTTGGAAGGCTTTGCTATAATTTTTCCAAGCATGACTCTCGACTTTTCACCACCAGAAAGAACACTGATCTTTTTGTCTGCAAGCTCTCCAGGAAACATCATTGTCCCACAAATTTGGCGGACTTTAGCAAAAGAAAGAGAAGGGTCTTCCTGCGTTATTTCTTGCACAATCGTGTTACTGTCACACAGCCGAGAAATATTGGTCTGCCCAAAATGTCCCAGACTAACTCCGGGGTGAAAGCTTACTTCACCACTTTGGGGAGTGAGTTCCCCTGCCAGGCAGTTGAGCAGGGTAGACTTTCCTTTGCCATTTTTTCCAATAATACCAATGCGTTCACCTTTATTAAGATGAAACGAGATATGACTAAAAAGAGGATCTCCCTCTTTAAAAGCAAAACTAAGATCATTTACGTTCATTAAGGTTTTTGCGGGATTGTCTTTATAGTTAAAGGAAAACTCCAAACTGTTTTCGGCCTGTAGCTCGTCCATACTTTGCATCTTTTCTAATTGCTTGAGTTTAGATTGGGCTTGAGTGGCCTTAGATGCCTTGGCACGAAAGCGTTCAACAAATTTTTCCATTTCTTGCTTTCGTTTTTCATGATTTAAACGAGTTTTTTCGTAAATTTCTTCTTCTTGTAGCAGTTGCTCATAAAACTTTGCAGAGTCACCTTTTATCAGCTTTAATTGCTTGCGATAAAGCCCCATAGTATGAGTGGTCACCGCATCCATAAACTCTTGGTCGTGGGTGATGATAATGACTTCACCGGGAAAGCTTTTTAAAAAGACTTGTAACCATCTGAGCGAGACGATGTCTAAATAGTTGGTGGGCTCATCTAGCAACAGTAAATCAGGCTCCGTCGCAAGTACTTTGGCCAGCGTGATCCGTATTTGGTACCCACCCGAATAACTCCTTGGGTCTTTGTCTAGATCATCTTCCGTAAAGCCAAGCCCAAACAAGATCTTTTCAACTTTGTAAAAATCGTATTGGGCATCACCTGTTAATACTTGCGCACACTCCTCTCGCACTGTAGGGCGAGTAAAGTCAATATGTTGCTTTAATGCACCGATTTTATAGTTCTTGGGGATAGAGATTTCTCCACGATCCAAAGACTCTTCACCTTGGATTAAGCGAAAGATAGTCGATTTTCCTGAGCCATTACGCCCAACCAATCCGACCTTGCCTTTAGGGGGAAGGTTAAATGAAAGATTTTCAAATAAGACTTGGCCGCCAAAGGATTTGCTAATATTTCTAACTTGGATCATGGGGGAATTATAACAGAGAGCTACTTGAGTGGCTATGTTTTGCCTCTACTCACTTAAAACACTCTCTTTTGGTGGAATATCTCTATATTCAAAATCTGTAATCCACTGATGGCCTATGGAACCATAATGCTTAAATGGTGAGAAATAATATGGAGTATCAAATTCGACTCTCTTCGTTCTATTTCTTATGTCAAAAACGACAACGCCATTAACAGCTACTTTTAAACGTCCTTTCGCAGGATCTGGACTTCCAACCCAAAAAGCCTCAAGGGTGAACCATTGATCTTTTGGCACGGGAACATTTTGGTTTGACTGACTCCAGATAGTAGGACTCGATGAACCTAGAGTTCCATCTTGCATTTGGACATACCAATACGCATCTGTGGTAGTTGTCTTGTAAATATAAATACCAATACGTCCGTATTCTCCCTCCTGTTTCCACTCATAAGGAAGAAGCCATTTGTTTTGAGCTGCAGGATTAATATGCAAAAAAATGGTTGTCTTTACATATCCCTGATCGAGTCTTTGCACTGGATCCCCAGTTTTATTGGCCCTAACTACATACTGGTTTCGGGTCATTGATGAATGATCAGGATCATCTCCTTTATACTCGATATATAAGGCTTTTTCTGCACTACTTCCGTTTGGTACAGATGGAACACCGGGAACACCGAGCTGGTCAATTCGAGTTTCAACAAATTTTAGATAATCATCACCGATACCGTCTTTTCCAGGCGTACCATCACCAAGAACTATATCTTCTCCCGAGGTATACTTGTTAGATGCTATGACATAATTAAAATAATGTTGATCTATATTATAATCAGTAATACCTGGAAGATCATCGGGCCAATTAAAACCCGTCTTAGTGTCTTTTCCTACTAGCTTATGCTCTCCGTATCTACCTCTTATAAGCTGAACACCATCAAAACTTGATTTGAATAATAATTTGGAGTTGTCGGTAATTACTGTCGTGTCTATAGGCGCTGGTACCGGCTCTGCTAGGACAGGAGTACTCGTATCTGCGACAGGTACAATACTTAGATTATCAATACTAAGCCTTGCGCCAAAACTATAACTACCTTGCACCAGAAGATTAACTTCACTCGCACTGGGAGTTAGCGTATAAGAAACATTTCCATTTTGCGACTTATAGTAATTTTTATAATCTTCCACTTGTTGACTAAATCTCACCAGCAGCTCGCCTGCAAAATAATTACTGATGTCATAAGAGATTTGGTACTGTTGCCCTGGGGTAAGGGATAGCTTGAGATAGGCCACTTCATTCTTACCAGGAGAGGTAGTATTGGTGTCAGTCGCAAAATTAAGCGTTCCGTTACTGATGGAAATATTACTCGAGAGTCCAAGCCATTGCTTGTTATTATCGGAAAAACTATCAAAGAAGATTGCTCCCTCTGGAGCTTGCACCGGCTCTTCAACTACGGCGGGAGCAGGTTCTTTTATTACAGGAGCATCAGCAACTTTACATGAAGTAAAAGTATAGTTAGGACTCCAGTCTCCGCAGATATTATTAGTACAAATTCTTATAGCATCGGCCCCAACACATTCGCTGCCATAAGGCACCTCTGCTTGCAAATAACGGAGCTGTTTTTCAGTACATGATTGATGTTTATAAGTAGCATAATTATCGCCATAGTAAAAAGTCCCTTTAAAACATTTCGCTTCCACCAGCTGTCCTTCACAGCTTTGAGATGTCTCCAAGGATGAATAGAGAAAGAAGGTTTTTGTGCCTCCGTGATAAACATCATCGCAATAATAATCAGCTCTAAATTTTCGAATAGCTTCTGTCGTTGTACTAGTCGGATCATCACTCGTGGTTGCTACATCCTTTGGCCCAGGCAGACAGGAGGAAAATATTGAAGCAATAATGAAAAACATGGCAACGTTTCTTGTGCTAGAGCATCTCATGACAAACCTTTATTATATTGATTAATATTCTATATTTGGTCATTTTATATTGAGATATCGGAATGATTGGGAATTCTTATAAAGAAAACCCTATTTATATCTTTTAAATTAACTATTTACTCGTCATCTTGATAGGGAATAGGGGGTTATGAGCAGGTAATCACTAACAACCTTTATTGGCAATTAATTCTTAAGAAATCTTAATGTTGCCTCTGAAATATGGCAGCAAAAGAATTTTTTTAATGTGCTTCCTTATACTTATACATTAGTTAACCGAAAAGTAGTGAGGCTTATTATAATCGACTAAATACTGATTTACTACTAAGGGATTACTGAATGAAAACTCTCTCTCAACTACTTAGTTTAACTATTCTGATGATATCTTTTACTGGTTGTCTAAACGAGAATACAGTTATTAAAGAAGATCTTTCTACTCTTGAGGGGGAAGCAAAAGGTGGAATTCCCAACAGTGATACTGGAAAAGGGAAAAAGCCTACAGACCCAATTATTTGCCAAGAAGGTGATGTGCAAAGTATTAGCTGTACTTTAGAGAATGCAACCGAGGCTAAACAAAGTCAAATTTGTCAAAATAACACTTGGGTCGATAGCGGCAGTTGTCTCGCGATTTCTTGTGCCAGTGGATATGAATTACAAAATAATCTTTGTGTCGTCGTAAAGGCTACAGATCCTGTAGTTTGTCAGGAAGGTGATGTGCAAAGTATTAGCTGTACCTTAGAAAACGCAACTGAAGCCAAACAAAGTCAAATTTGTCAAAATAATACTTGGGTAGATAGTGGCAGTTGTCTTGCGATTTCTTGTGCCAGCGGATATGAACTACAAAACAATATCTGTGTGGCAGTGGTAGTCGAACCTGTTACACCTGTCGTCTCAATACTACCTCCTGTAGATATTCCAAGCGCTGCATTTACCTTTGAAGGAGATACAGATTCTACTGCATGGAATGTAATGGGAGGAACAGTTAACAGTGGGACCATTAACCAGAGTTATGGACACTTGAGACTAGATGGAGCAATCGGACAGGTTATTGCCTTTAAGGACTTCAATGTTGAAAGTGGAGCAGAATATATGCTAGCTGCGACGGGGGTTACATCTCTTGCGGCTGGTGATTTTATGTTTGTTGAAATCTATGATGGATCTAACTTTGATGCTAGTAACTCTTTAATAAAGTCTAACACTATTGAATCTACCGGTAGTCTGGTTAATTTTGATAATTTAAACTTTACCCCTCAGACAAAAGTAATTAGAGTTGCACTGGTAGTTGATGGGAATATCAATCCTAAGTATGCATTTTTTGACGATATCAAAATTGAAAAAGTTATTCAGCAGCAAGATCCTATTGCTGACAGTACAAATAACTCTACTACGGACAATGCCTACTTAGAAAATATAGTTTTGCCTCAATGTGATGCCAACAATCCAGAAGTGCAATTTATTAAGACCACAGCTGACTGGAGTCGTATAAACGATAGTGCTAAAAGAATTTTTTGTGTGAGCCCTGGTAATTACACTAGCCTGGGGGCCATCACACTAACGGCAGATGGCACGGCGGATAATCGTAGATATATCGTGCTGAATAATGGAAATGATGTACACCCTGGAAAAATGGCAGAAAGCCAACAGGCAAATGTACAGTTTGTATTGTCAGGTGCCAATTATTGGGTAATTGATAGGATGTCAAACCTTCACAATAGATCACTTCATGCTATAGAAATCAAGGGGCAGTCTAAATATAATATTCTTAACCGTTTAAATATTGATGACTTCTATAAATATGCAATTACTTTGTATCATTTATCACACAACAATACTCTACAAAATAGTAGGATAGCGAATCAGTCGCTTGCGGGAAGAAAAGCTGATGGAGTGGGAATCTTTTTTCAAAATGATGTGAATTGGAAGAATGCTACTTATATCTATAATACTAAAATCATTAACAACGAATTTAAAGACAACAGTGATGCGATCCAGTTGATCAGAAGATGGAGTGACTACGCTAATAATATACCAGTTGTTACTGGGTATGATGGAACGATTATGGACAGTAATAAAATATATGTTTCCCCAGCGACTTACACTAATTGTAGTGGAACGATTACACCAACAGGAAGCTGCTCTTATTCAGAAAATGCTATTGATATGAAAGCAGGTTCTGATAACGCAAATAATCCTATCGTCATAACAAATAATATTATGTGGGGGTACCGGAAAGCTGACTCCACTAGTTCCTCTCTTAGTTCCTGGGGAGATCCTGTTATCGCTCATTATGGCGTGAATAACGTCATTATCGAAGATAATATTATTTTTGATAATGACAGAGGCATTGGTGTGGGTGATCCCAAAGGATTTTCATTTGCACTAGGAAATTCATCTGTAAAAAGAAATATTGTTGCAAGCGGCATATATGGGATCCTCTTGTGGGATGCTTATAATGTTGACGCTAGAAATAATTTTACAAAAGATTTTACTACTAAATGGGCAACGCTACAGAGCTACAATGGAGTATTCACTGATAACGTAGCTGTGAATGGCAATTATGCCACAGGTATTCCTAGTGGAAGCACCAACTATGTCTATTCAAATACCAGCGGATTAGGATTAGTAGATTATACCTTTAGTTATGATGTTTATACTGCAAGTCCAAAACAAAAGACATTTCCTTCAATAAAGGCCACAGTAGTAAGTCCTGCTGAAGTGCAGAATGCGATGCCTGGTTGGTTGTAAATCACCTTGCTTGACTTTTAAAGGGAAAGGAAGGCTTTTAAAGAAGTGGGGCAACCCTAAATTTAAAAAACCACATTAAAACGAGTTGCGATAAAATTCACATCGGTTCGATTCTTATCATAGTTAAAGTTTTTGATATTTTGATAATCAAGACTTAAGCTGGAGTTTTCGTTTAGAGCATAACGATAGTACATCTCAAAAACGATTTCATCTTTGTAATTTCCAGCTCCAATCCCTTGTGAACGATCAAAAAATCCTTCATATCCTTTTTCGTGCGCCTTCTGGTGATTACCGGTGAGCTGGCCAACTTCATAAGCAAAACCCAGGGCATCTAATTCTCGCTTCCAATGATTTCCTTGTATGGCCATACCAATGAGATATGTTTTGTCCATATCCTGATAGTGTCGGACATCCCGATTGTCATCCTGCTCGCCATATTTAGCAAAGATATCAATTCCATTTATAAAGCGATGATTTAAGTTGATCCCTAAGCCGTTTTTGTTTTTATTATCTTCGTTTTCGTTAGTGTTGATCTTTGTTACATCTACTGTTTGAAAATCACCTTGCTGATTAAAGGATCCATATTCTCCTTTATTACTAAAGGCATAGATTTGATAGAAACTTCTAACTCCATATTCCCATGCAGGTGTCCACTTAAGCCCAATAATAGTAGAGTATTTTTTATTAATATTATCAAGATATGAGTCGGAGCCAAAAACTCCTGCATCTACACCCCACTCATCGCTTTCAAAATTTATATGGGCCCCATACGTGTAGCCATGTCCACTTAAGTCTTGCACGTAATCAAAAGCGCCATTATTGTTAACCGCTTGATTTAGAAATTGTGTCGACTGATCAGACACTTGTATCCCTGGATCAAAATAGTCATTAACTCCAAGTTTTCCAAGATTAAAATGGACGCGATAGTTTCTCGATATGTCCAGTTCTTGATGGTAATAGGCTTTAGCTATATAAGCTTGGTTTTGATTGTTAGCATCTTCCATAATATCATTATTTACCATGGCGCCACCCTGTAGACTGGCATCCACTCCTTGGCCACTGGCCAATTGTACATCTAGATATAAAAATCCGTTATTAATACTTTTTTCAAAAACGATGTCGCCGGAGACAGATGCCGAGCTGGACTGATGCTCAGCTAATGAGCTACTCTGATTGATGGTGGTAAGCTGCCCAGAAATATTTATATTTTTAAAAATCTCCTGCCTTTTTTCTATTTTTTCAACCCGTATGGAGAGCGTTTGCAATTTTTCATGAGAGCTTTCTATGTTTATTTGAGCATAAACATTTACCTGAGTGATAAGTAGAATTATGAATAGTGTTAGCTTTATTTTCATTTTTGTTCCTTTTTTGTATGTTTAGCATACAAGTGTTTGGTATATCAAACAAAAGTGTGTTGTTATAAACTTTTTAAAATATTTTTCTGTATTTTCGATAGCTTAGCTACTAAGCTCTACTAGCAGTTATTGAGAAATTAAGAAGTATTGATGATTAGCGCTATTCAGAAATATCATTTCGCTACTCCTGTAAATATGTATTAATAATGTAGATTGATTTTTGGGCGATTACAAAAGGAGTTGGACATGCAAAAAAAAGATTTTATATCAACATTAAATCAAGCATTAGAACATGAACTGGCAGGTGTTGTTAGATATACGCATTATTCTTTTATGGTGTTTGGTACCAATAGAATACCAATCATTGAATGGCTAAGAGCACAAGCACAAGAATCGCTAATGCATGCAGCAGAGGTAGGAGAGATGATTACAACTTATGAAGGAAAACCTTCTTTGCAAGTTGGGCGATTATTAGAATCTGAGAAAACCTCGATAAAGGATATCTTAGAAGAAAGCTTAGAGTATGAAAAACAAGCTTTGAATATGTACACAGAACTCTATCGAGTGAATGAGGGCAAGGACATTATCCTAGAAGAATTTTCTCGTAAAATGATGTATGCTGAAGAAATGCATGTAGCAGAAGTGCAAAAGATGTTAAGGACATAATAAAAAATTCATTGTGAAGCAGGATTATGCTTTTTTGAACTCAAAGTAATCAGTGAGAACGTGGATAAGATCTTTCTTCTGGATTGGTTTTGCAAGGTGCTGGTTGATCCCCGCTTGATTGGCGTTATCAATGTCTTCTTTCATTACCGCAGCTGAAATTGCAATAATAGGGGTATCGTTATTAAATTTTCTGATTTCAGTGCTACTTTCGAGTCCATCCATGACAGGCATGTGCAGATCCATAAATATGACATCGAATTCTTGAGCTTTAACCTTATTTATCGCTTCTAAACCGTTATTCGCAATGAGAATCTTAAACCCAATTTGTTCTAAGAACTTCTTTGTAACTATTTGGTTTATTTGGTTATCTTCCACGAGAAGAGCTGTTTTTGTTTGCTTTAATGTAAGCTTGTCGTTGGAAATTGATTTTGTGGGGGAGGAGGGAGTTTCTGGTACTAACTCTTTTTGCATAAGCGGTAGATCAAAGCTGAATGTACTTCCTTGTTGTTCTTTACTTTCAACGAAAATTTCGCCTCCCATAAGCTCAACCAGATTTTTACTGATCATTAGACCAAGACCGGTTCCTCCATAGTGTTTGGTGGTAGAACTGTCTCCTTGTTCAAAGGGGCGGAAAATTTTATTTAAAACATTTTGTGACATTCCAATCCCACTGTCTTGAACAGAAAATTTGATAAGCTTATCATTACTCTCTGGATAGGCTTTTTCGACACTTAGTTTGATAAATCCTTTTTGAGTAAACTTAATGGCATTTGAAAAAAGATTGTTCAAAATTTGTGTGATTCTCAAAGTATCACCATAGAGAGTCATGGGCACATTTGAGTCAATTGAGAGCTCAAATGTTAGCTTTTTTGATTTCATACTTACTTTGAAAATAGATGTGATGTGCTTAATGAATTCATTGAGATCAAAAGAGCTTGGATTGATATCAAGTTTCCCAGCTTCAATTTTTGAGTAGTCAAGAATATCATTAATTACATGCAACAATGCTTTAGAGGAATAGCGAAGCTTATTAAGATAATCTTGTTGTTCGTTAGATAGAGAAGTGGAGTTTAATAAGTTGGCTATCCCAACTACGCCATTTAGTGGTGTTCTAATTTCATGACTCATATTGGCAAGAAATTCAGACTTGGCTTGATTTGCTTTCTCGGCTGTCCTTTTTGCTTGTACTAATTCGGCTTCAATCTTTTTTTGCTCTGAGATATCCCTGGTTGATGCATATAAGTAGGGGGTACCAGAGAGGGTTATTCCTTTGGCATTAATTTGGGCCGCAAAAGTAGAATTATCTTTCTTTTTATGAATTGTCTCGAAAGTTCTGGGGTGCTGTAACAAGTCTTGAATGATAGCTGTAAGCTGATCTTTAGGCAAACTCGCATCCCAATCTCTAACGTTGAGCTTGAGCGCCTCTTCTCTTGTATAACCCAGGAGAGAAGCAAAGGAATTACTGCAGTCAATGACGTTTCCCTCTTGATCCAGTATATGTACTCCATCAGAGGCGACTCGCATCAGTTCTTCATAATGCTCTTTTTCGTGCATGATTTTTTCAGAGAGCTTATGTATTTGCGTTACTTCATAAACAGTTCCAATAGATAAAACAGGTTCTCCCTTTTGATTGAATTCAGTATGACATCTCTCTTGAACATATTTAATCCTCCCATCAGGCATAAGCAGTCGATGAGTAATATCATAGGGAAGTTTTGTCTCTAACGAATTTTGATAGGCTTGATTAACTTTATCTCTGTCATCTGGATGAATCACATCTAAAAATTTATCATAACTTGGAGAAAAATCATTGGGGTCAATTTCAAAAATCTCATAAATTTGATCAGACCAAGATAACTTTGAGTTTTGAAGTTCGAGAATCCAGACCCCGAGTCTGGCCAGGGATTTTGCATACTCGAATTGTTTTATTGTTGAATCTAGCGTCGTTTCAATTTTACTTTGTTGAGTTATATCCTTAATAATTGAAAGAAGAACTTTTCTATTGGAAAAATTCAATGGTGAAGAAGTCGTTGAAATTTTTCTAATTTCTCCTGATTTGAGTATGTGGGTAAGTTCAAAAAAGTTACTGACATTATTTTGGGCTAGTTTTGCTTTCTCTAAAACTTCCTCCATTGTCATCTCATTAATTTCACTGACATTCATGTGGGTGAACTCAGTATGATCGTACCCATAGAATTCAAGCGCACGATTACTGGCATCTAAAATATTACCGTTTTCAGGGTCAATAAGTAATAAAATTGACTCATGTTCACGAAGGATATCGAAAAATTGCTTGATTTCAGACTTACTCATGTTTGTATATTGTACTTTATTTTCTCTGATTTTTTTTAGCTTATGTTTTTTGGGTGCTTGTTTCCGGTTTGGAATAGTCAGTTAAAGAGATTTTTATGACATTCGTCATATTTATTATAACTAGTAACTAAAATTGAGGATGAGCCATTATGGTTAGAGTTTCAGCTACTTTTTTTTATAGTCTAAAAAGTGTAAAAAGTTTAGACACCTCCTAAAAATCCTTCATGTTAGCTTTAGAATTCTCCCTGTTCAGTTATACTGGACGAGTTAAATAATTATATTGAGGAGTTATTTTGAAAAAGATTTTTGGACTTGTCCCATTATTATTAATGAGTTTACCCACTATGGCAGATGATCAGATTATGTCTCAGGTTTCAATCCCTGTTACTGTACAAGTAGAAACAGAGAGCATTGAGGCTTGTGTGCAAAGTGCGATGAAGGACCTTGAGGTAAGGAATCTATTAATCAGTAAGGAGGACATAGAAAAACTTGTCACTAGTAAATGTGAGAGTTTAAGTGCTGAAAATGCTAAAAAATCTGAGGATTATCAAGAGAGTCAGCTAAAGATGAGAATCGATGGCTTTATGTATGCGGGAAATACAGAGCAATACAATGCAAACTTAGGTTTTGAGTATCAGCTTCTAAGATATAATAATAAATTGCTTGTTACAGGTAAAGCTGGAGTCTTAAATGAAGAGAACGAAGCTGGTGCGGAAGAATTACACAAAATTCTCAGCACCAAGGTTAACTATGATTATTTAATTCAAGATGATCTGGCAGTTGCCTCAACTATTTTAGTTGCAAGAGATGATACAAAAGGTGAAAAACTTCGAACTGAAGAGCTTCTTGGTTTAGAGTTTGGAATTTCCGGCTCGCTAAAGAGTAAAAAAGGGGTTAGTTATAAGGCCCAAGTCGGACATAAATATCTTGATCCATCTACTGAAGTGGACAATAATACTATGCTTGTTTCACAAACTTTACATGCTACCTATGAATTAGATAAAGATGTTGATTTTGACACAGTTATAAACTTAAAAAACAATCCTTTAATGTTGCGAGATTACGAAGTAAGTAACCTCTCAACAATAACACTAAAGGATATTCTAAGCGGGCTTATGTTTAAAAATTTGGACTTAGCTCTGGGCTATGAGGGGTATTATGATAATATTCCTGTTCAGGGTAAGGAAAGAGTCGATCATATTGTACGATTTGCTTTTGACTTTAAGTTTTCAAGCGGAGACTAATAATCAGTTAATAAATGGCGTCGTAAATAACCCTCTTTTGCGGCGCCATATTTATTTCTAGAAAATCTACTCTCAAACATTAAATTTAATGATCTTTCTTAGAGAATATTACCACTTCTTATTGTAAAAAATAAACGATGAGGTGAGGGTGGTAAAAAGTGAATACCAAGCTTTTAAAATACATTCTTCTCTTTCTTTTTTCCTCTATTTCTTTTGATGGACATGCGATAGCTGTGAAAAAAACAAGAAGTGCAGCTCTTGTTTATGAAATGGTTGTGACCTATGGTGAGCGAGATATTAATTTAGGAGTCGTATACCAGCGAGAAAAGCTAGCATATTGTAGCAGATTTAGGGCGGGTAATGCGAGGGCCTGTGCTGCCTATACAGCGGCCAATAGATATCGCTCACAGTTTTATTCTCATGCTCTAAGTATTAGTAAGACAAAAGCTTGTGATGCTATTTCGGAATATTTAAAAGATGAAGCCGTTAATGAATATGAATTAAAACTTATTTCTTATGGTAAAAGTTGGAAGACAATTAGGGGCAGGATGGCACATCCTAGTACACAGCTTATTTGCCATACTGATTGTAGTTCTCAGTTAATAAATAATGGCCATTCTGCTGGAGAAAAAAATAGAAGATGTGTTGTAAGTGCGCAAGAAACTGATCGTTATCTGGAAACAAGAGGAAAAGTAATTGTACGAAAGTTAAGGCATGTATCACAACCTCGGGCAAGCATTGTTCTTATGGCGCCCTATGATCTCGCTAGTGCATTGGCAGGAAGGCCACTAGATCCTTTGATGACCGACAAGGAAATTATTGATGAACTTTCCCAAGTTTTTGGTAAAGAAATTATTGGAACAAGCTATTATGACGGAGAAGTAGACCTGTATGTCGTAGAATACCATAAACATAAAATCGGTTATATTCAAAATCATGCGTTGCCCTTGGTGAATTTTTTAACTCAACTTTCAGATAGTGAGAGGGGAGAAATTCCAACGACAGTGATAGGGTTAAGCTTTGGAGGAGTTGTTACTCGTTACGCACTATCTTATATGCATCATTTAGATAGGCCACATAATGTGCAAAACTTTGTTAGTATAGATGCTCCTCACAGAGGAGTTAGTATTCCATTAAGTTTACAAACCGTTCTTGTTGATACTCATAAAAATTTAGTCAGTATGAAGCGGTACTTCAATTGGCTTGCAGGAAGGATTACCCCTATTCCGGTACGAAGAGCGAGAAGAAAGATTCAATCAATTATTAATAAAATGCAAACGATCTTACTGGCCATCCATTCTCCCATCTCTCGCCAATTCCTTATCTCTCATGTGGATGGGGAGAATGGGAACTCACATGCCTTACAACAACAGTTGTTAGATGAAATAGAAGTGATGGGCGATGATGATAGTATTAATAAAATAGCAATTACTTTTGGGAATTTAACAGGTAATAGAGATACTAGATATACTGTTTGTCCTCTGAGTATGGGCAGATGTGTGTTAAGAAATGATGAGTTTTCAAGAGAACTATTTAATGTAAATTATTTTAATTATCCAGTGACTTTTCAGGTCGCCGCCAACATGTTGGCAGCTGGTCAAAAATATTCCAAGACTCTATTGCGAGTATCCAAGGGGTTTGTTAACCGAACTTATGTTGAGGAGCGGATTGCAAGTAAAAATTCTAACGATTACACTTTTGTCAGAGGAAGCACAAAGAATTTTTTTCTAGATATAAAAGAATATTTAAAAAAAATAGGTTTTGAAATTGAAATAGATGAGAGTATTCCTAATCAAACCTTTGTCCCAACTGTAAGTTCATTAGACATGCCAAATTGTCGTTACGACGAGGTGGTTCCGATATCATGTCAAAGTTCTTTTGATAAGGTTCTGGGACTGGATCCACTCCAGTTAGACCTGGAACATGCGGCGAGTTTTTATCTTTTAGGGGAACATAATCTTGGGCTCGGTGATTTAATCAAGCTTAATATAAAAAAATCATCTAGCTCGCTCTTGCAGGCCCTCAATGATTCAAAACAAAATTACCTACCTTATGTCCCGAATCAATGATTTTATGGGCCTCGATAACGTTATTAAAGTCGTATCTTTGATTAATGGGAATTCTGAAGTCCCCTTTTTTTATAATGGCCAAAACTTCAGTCATATAATGCTTCAATTTTTCCGGGGGAAGCATTCCCACCGCTGCAAAATGCACTTTTTGGGGATATAGCTTATTCATTAACTGTCTTAAAAGCAGTTTACTTGAAATGACTGGGCAAAAGTATTCTCCATTTTCTTTAAGCACATGTTTAAAATCTGAAAAGGCTATTTTTCCTGCACAGTCAAAAATAAAGTCAAATTGCCCAACTTTTTTTAAGTAATTTTCTTCACGATAAGAAATAACATTGTCTGCCCCTAAATCCTTAACAAGCTGGAAGTTCTTTTCACTGCATACTGCAGATGTTTCAAGACCTTTAAGTTTGGCGAATTGAACGGCCGCTAAGCCTAAGCTACCTGTTGCTCCATGAATGAGTATATTGTCACCCTTTTTAGCATTCATAAGTTGGTTAAGATAATAAAATGATGTAATGGTACCATCACATAGGCATGCAGCCTCTTCAAAGCTAATAAAGTCAGGTTTAGGTAAAATAGTGGCATTCTTTTTTACTTTTATGTAATCAGCATTTGCTCCTAGTTCAGCGCCGATTTCACCGAAGATATCAAATTGCTCATCTTTGCTAAGTTCTTTGTTCCCATCGCGAATGACAGTTCCAGAAAAACAGGCACCAGATATGTTATGCTTTGGTTTAATGAGGCCAAGAAATAATCTTACGACAAGAGGTTTGGCCCGTCTCATCATTGATTCTGCAGTTGTTAGCGAGGAACTATGTACTTTAACTAAATACTGATTCTCTTTTACTCGAGGTATTTCGAAATTTTGGACCTTAAGGACCTCATAGCCACCATACTCTGGAAATGTTAATGCCTTCATCTATTTAACCTTTTGATAGGTACCAATAAGAGTTACTGACTTAATTATATGCTTTTCCATTTCTTTTTCAAGCTTATGTTTATTAGGCTGATTTAGTTCGGGAAGAACAATATCAAGGGCATAAAGTTTAAAGAAGTAGCGATGGCGTCCAATGGGGGGGCAGGGGCCACCGTAGCCTGTTCTGTTCCAGTCATTAAGACCTTCTTTCGTTCCCATGGGTAAATTGGTTATTGCTTCTTCAAGATTATTCACTGTTACTGGTATGTTATAGAGCACCCAATGAACCCATGTCCTTTGTGGATTTTCAGGATCGGGAGCATCAGGATCGTCTACAATTAGAGCTAAGCTTTTAGCTCGGGAGGGGAGCTCAGACCAGTTTAAGGAGGGAGAGATATTATCTCCTTCGCAGGTGTATTTCGATGGAATCTCATGCTCGTGTTTAAAGGCATCCGAATTTATAGAAAATGTCATCGCATATCCTTTTGTTTAGTCTAGGTCCTTCTATATAGTTAACTATATTTTTAGCTAATTTCTTTGGCATTAAATAGCATGAAGTATGATTTGGATCAGTTACTGACTTTGCTTTATTTTATTGAATTTAATACGAGTATTAGCCTTGAAAGCGAGATTTTAAAAAACTTATTAATATAAATAGAGAAAAAATTATAGAGTGAGAACGTGTAAATCTTTATTTTTTCTAAACTTAAACAAAATCTAGATAAAAAGATGTGTTCTCCTCAGTATTTTGTTAATAAATCTATTATAAATTGACAATATTGAAGGTAATAGGGGACTCCAATGAAAAGATCACTTTATTTGTTATTAGTACTAATTGTATCTAGCACGGCAATGGGGTTTGAGGGGGATAATGACCCGCGTTTTATGGATGCTAATTATCAAAGATCTTTTAAGAGTTTGCCTTTGCATGGTCGTTTGACAACCAACTTCACTCCTTGGTCTTCTTCTTTTTGGCCTCATATTTATGGAGGGATTGCGTTTCGTTGGAATAACTATTATCAAGATGCACCTTTAGTTAGAAAAATGCAACATGAAGTAACAGCTTTAAAAGATGAAGTTAAGGCTTTGAAAAAGGAGCTATTTACGACTGTAAACCCAACTCCTCAATTGATCAGCAAAATAACTTCAAAGATGGTAACTGCAAATAATCAAAAGCAAATTATTCTCAGAGATAAAGCGAACGAACATAAAAGGTTATTTTTTGATATAAAACGCCCCCGCACCTTAAATGATGTACGAGCAATGAAACAAGAAGAGCTCGATCAACTGTCAGCAGCAGAAAAATATGATATCTATAGAGCTTTGGTTTTTGGTTACAGCGGCACTACCATGTTAACCAATAATGTACTTCAATTAACCAAACCTTATAGTGCATATTGGGAAGGTATTTGTGATGGATGGGCCTCCGCTTCAATTGAATTTTATGAGCCTAAACCTAAAAGCGTATCGATTAACGGGATTACTGTTAATTTTGGCAGCAGCGATCTAAAGGCGTTACTTTCTTACTATCATGCAGCGATGACTAGCAACTTAAGAACTGCATCATACAATAAAGTTGGACGAGTGGGGGTGAGATGTAATACGGAATTCCCAGAAGAAGCATGGATTCTTAAAGATGGGAAGGAATACTATAAGTCTGTTGTTGGTGGAAAAATTGTCACAAAGCCGGTTCCTCATGAATGTCTTGATGTAAATGCGGGAGCTTTTCATATCGTTGTTGCGAATCAATTGGCCTTAAAAGGACAAGGTTTTATTGTTGATATTGTAAGGGATATTGAAATCTGGAATCAGCCTGTGTTTGCCTATGATACTCAGATAATTAATGAAACGAATAATATTCGCCCTAATGCCACTTATGGCACAACGAAGCAGGTGCATGTTAAAACAAAAATCCAATATAGCAATGATGGCGGAAGAATGTTTTGGCAACAAGATGATCCTGAAGAAGAATTTTATGCTTGGTGGGA
>JBFEUX010000052.1:0-14158 GCA_041547255.1 Bacteriovoracaceae bacterium | reverse complement strand
GTAGATAGTGGTTCTGATGTTATTGCTGATGATACTACTGTAGATAGTGGTTCTGATGTTATTGCTGATGATACTGCTGTAGATAGTGGTTCTGATGTTATTGCTGATGATACTGCTGTAGATAGTGGTTCTGATGTTGCTGCTGATGATACTGCTGTAGATAGTGGTTCTGATGTTGCTGCTGACGATACTACTGTAGATAGTGGTTCTGATGCGACTACTGATGGTACGATTGCAGACAGTGTAAACGAGCCAGTAGTAGACCTAGAAGAGATTCGTGATGGTTTTGCTCAGCATATGACGGGATCTAAACTAGATATCCTGTGGGTTGTAGATAACTCAAGCTCTATGGGTGATGAACAAAAAGCTTTAGGTGAAAACTTCGAAGCTTTTATTAAAGAATTCGTAGAAAAAGAGATTGATTTCAAAATGGCGGTTACTACAACTGATACTAGTCGTAACAATGCTGGCCGTGAGTATAAAAACTCAATGGAACTATTAACATCTGCAAATCTTGCTAAAAATAAAGACAAGTTTATGCAAGATTTTAAAGAGTTAGTAAATGTTGGTATTGATGGATCTGGTTACGAAAAAGGGATCAAAGCTTCTGAAGTATTTACTGATCGTTTTTCTCACAGATGGTTAAGACCTGATGCATATTTCATTATTGTTTATGTTTCTGATGAGGAAGATCAGTCTGAGAAAGATATTCCTGGCCACTTGAAACAAATGCAAAAATGGAAGCAAAATAACAGCTTGATTAAAGCCTACTCAATTGTCGATATGGTACCAACTGTTAAAAAAGGTGCTATCAGTAGAGGATATGAGAGATATAAGGAAATAAGTGAGCTAACTGGTGGTAAAGTCGCTAGTATTAAAGGTGATTTCCACGATACCCTACTAGATATGGGTGGAAGTATTGCTAAATTGACTGAGCAATTTCCTCTATCTCAACAACCACATGATGCTTCTCAAATCAAGGTATTGGTGGATGATGTTGAAAGCATTGAATGGTCATACGATTCTACTACAAACTCAATTAAATTCCCTGCAGATGCTGTGCCTACAGCGGAGTCTAAAGTTGTCGTTATTTACGATGTCGAAAAAAAATAAAACGTAGGTAAACATCCAAAATTAGTGGAAGGGCGATATGCCCTTCCATTAATGTTTTAAGGGACTAAAGATATTTTTAGAAGGCCCGAAAAGTAAACAGATTTGAAAAGTACAGTGTAAATCTCCATGGAACCGGAAATTTAGAACAAATCACGGATTGATTTATTTACATAAAATGAGGCGTGATGTTTAAAAACTGGTTTAACCTATTCAATCTAGCGATCTTGAGTCTATTTGCCACAAGCAGCTTTGCTGGTGAAGAGGATCTCTATGATTTCTTATGGTTAGACCCTGATAAATCAGTTTATGTTTTACAAAACAAAATCTATCCCAAAGATAAGTCCTTTTATGTAGATCTTGGTTTATTAATGAACCAGACCAATAAATTTCAGGATACGAGTGGGGCACAATTTAAAGCTGGATACTATTTTAGTGAAGAATGGGCCTTAGAGTTTGATTATGTAAAATATTCAAATTTGAACAACTCAGCACTTGATAGTCTAATCGCTGTAAATGGAGTTGTTCCTTTTATCCAAAAGCCACTGTCTTCCTCATCTTTATTTGCTATCTGGTCACCATTTTATGGGAAGATTAATACTTTTAACCAAATATATTATTTTGACTGGTCTTTTGGTTTAGGGGCTGGCTCTTATACCCTAGAGAGTAACCTTGATACAGTACAGGACAATACTCAAGATATCTATAAAGAAGAAAATGTAGGTGCAGTTCTACTAAAAACAAATTTTAAATTTCATATAAATAGAAATCTTCACCTTGGTGTGGAGTTGCTTAATACAAATTACCAATTTGGAACTCCCAAAAATCCTAATAGTAAAGGATGGGATCAAAACAATGACATTATTTTTAGTATAGGAGCGTCTTTCTAAGATGAAATTGCTATTAGTGCTCACATTCATTATGAGTTCTGCTTGGGCAAAGCAATCCAAGATCGATAAGCTATACTTAAAATCCTTAGAGCATTATAAGAATAGAGATTACTTTACTGCTCTTGATCTGATTGCGCATCAATATAAATATGCGACTCCTGATCAAAATATTCAACACTATATTGAAAGACTGGTTGGCTATACGGGAACCCATTATTTTAATACATTTAATGATCTTGAATTAAGAAAATTAAATATCCCGACCACAGACCTAATTATGGCCAAAAGAAACCTTTATCTTAAGAAGTTTAATTATGTACATAAACGACTTAAAAGAATGCCAAAAGGTCACCGTCTTTACCCAGAATCATTACTGGTTAAAGGGACCGCTTACTTAATGGATAAGAAGTATCAAAAAGCAATTAGCACCTACCAAAAATGTTCTGAAGCCGCCTACGGTTGGGAAAAAAGAACTGAAGATAAACAACAGAATTACTTCGCTGTACTGAAAGAAAGCTGTATTATTAATATTGCTAGAATTCACTACAAGCAAAAAAATTATAAACTAGCCATACGTCATTATGAAGACATTCCTAAGAAGTCATTTAAATGGCCTTATACTCTATTAGAAAAATCGTGGGCCTATTATTACACAGGTGATTACAATCGTTCCTTAGGAATACTATTAACTTATAACTCGCCACTGCTTGAAAGTTATTTCACACCTGAAGCGGAAGTACTAAAAGCGTTAAACTACTTTAAGCTTTGCCTATACGAAGATGCCTTGGCCGTTATTGACAAGTATTACAATACATTTGCGCCTAGAAGTACTGCCCTTAAAAAAGTCATCGCGCGTGGTAACAAGAAAGATCTATTCTTTTTTAATATGATGTTTACTCCAATCAAGGACACCGAAAAAGAGAACAAATTTCTAAGAAACCTTGTGACTCAGATGACTAAAAGAATTAAGTACAATCTTGATCTAAACTCATTTTATCAAATGAATGAAGAAATTTATCGGGCCAACAAGAGTGCCAACCTACCACTACTCTTGAAGATGCAAAAAGACCTTAAAGAGCAGATCAATCATTATGTAAAAGTTTCTATGTATAAATTTATCAACGAGATCCACTCACTTTCATCTGAAATGTTTAACTTGAAGCTGGAAATCCTTTCAAGAAAAAGAGATCTTGCCTATAAGAACAAAACTTTCCGCAAAGATAGAAGTCGTGGAAATTTTAAAAATATCAAGCGAGAACCACACCAGGAATTCTGGACCTTTCGTAGCGCCTTTTGGGCGGATGAATTGGGAGACTACTCGCTTGCTCTAGATTCAACGTGCAAAACAAGGAGAATAGATCGAAATGAATAAACTGCTATTACTATTAGCCTGTTTAAGTTGCACGTTTCCTCTCATGGCCCAAGACAAAAAAATTATCTACAAGTACAAGGAATATGAAAAATTTGACCTTGGTGACTTGGAGATCAAAGGGAGCGTCATTGCCCCCGGAGATATCTCTGTAAAAGAGAGACGACGTAAAGTATTTGAAAGAAATTTACTTAATCGAGATGATTTCGATAAAAAGATCATCGATGAAATTAAGTTTTTGAGATAGTTGAAGGAGCATTTTATGAATGAAACTGATCAAAACACCACAACGCAAACTGGGGCCACAACTGAGGCCACAACAACTGTACCATCTAACCCACAAGCTGAGCTTAACTTTGTACAAGGTTTTGCCAAGTTTATGGATGACGGGGGAATCTTTATGTGGATCATCCTCGCCATGTGGGTTCTTGGAGTCATCATCTCTGTAGAAAGAATAAAAAACCTATTCGCTTATGATGTTGATGGAACAAGTCTAATGAATGAAGTAAAAAAAGATGTACTAACAAATGAAGTACAAAATGCCATCCAAAATTGTTCTTCAAGTAAATCACTACTTGCGACAATAATGAGAAATGGACTTAAGAGAGCGAATCAATCTAAAGAACAGATTCAAGATGCTTTAGAAGCAAGTATGTTGGAATCAATTCCACACGTTGAAAAAAGATTAGGTTATATTGCCCTTATCGCCAACGTATCGACCTTGATTGGTCTACTTGGAACCATTTATGGTTTGATCCAATCGTTTGCTGCGGTTGCTTCGGCCGATCCGGCTTCAAAAGCTGAATTACTGGCCTTAGGTATCTCAAAAGCAATGAACACAACAGCATTTGGCTTGATATCTGCAATCTCAATGATGGTTGTACATCAATTGCTAACAAATAAAGCTGAAAAGATCATGGGTGATATGGAACACTATAGCGTTAAGCTTGTGGACCTATTGGCCACCAGAAAGCCACAAGCACAACCTGTAACTAACAGCGATGCGGCATAAGAAAGGTATTAAATAAGAGGGACTAATTATGGCCAGAAAAATGAAAAAACCACCTCGTTTGAATTTAATTCCAATTTTGGATGCGATCTTTATATTTATCTTCTTTTTGTTGATGTCAGCACAATTTATAGACATCTACGAAATTGGTAGTGATGCTCCTATAACTTCCACTACTTCACCGGAGATGAAAAAAGAACCACTAAATTTAACGTTGGTGTTAAGTGGTAATAATATCACGGTAAAAACTGGTCTTGATGAGAAAATCTATAAAAGATATTCTCTGAATAATCTGCAAGCTTTAAATAAAGGCCTTATTGAGCTTAAAAAGCAAAACCCGACAGAGACTTCGGCCATTATCAAACCTAATAGCAATTTTAAATATGAAAAGATTGTTAAGGTTATTGATATGACCAGGGAAATTGCGGCCAAGAATACTTTTATTACAGCGGTTGACAAGAAAAATAGGAAATACCCTACTAAGAAGTTATTTGAAAAAATTATTTTTGAAACACAGAACTAATTGGTAGGTACAAAGAGGTTAACATGAGAAGAATGTTTTTTAAAAATCAGGGCAGAAGAAAAAAGGAAGATATGGAGTTAGATATAACTTCACTTCTAGACGTTCTCGTTATCCTATTGGTTTTCTTGCTAAAAAGCTATAATGCCTCAGACCTTAAGGTTAACCTAGTTAAGGACTTAACTGTTCCCGTTTCTGAGACAAGAAAGCTTGGGAATCATGCGATTATTGTCCAAGTTGACTCTCACCAAAACCTATTTGTAAACCAGAAGGAATTAGGAAAAATACACACAAGTGGTGAAAACAAACTTCTTCTGAGCGCTTTAAACGACATAAGAAAAACGGCGAGAGAGCCTGCAGCTCAAAAAGCAAAAGCGATCAACTTAATATTTGATCAAACACTACCCTATAAAATCATGAAGTCTGTCATGCATACTTCTGCGGTAGCTGGCTATACAGAATTTAAGTTTATAGTACAAGGGAATTACTAATGAAGTTTTTAAGTAGTCTTATCCTTATTCTTCTGACTTGTAATTTAGCATTCGCTAAAGGTAAGAAGACTTTATCTAAAGAGGAGTTTGCAAGACTACGCTGGAATAAAATTTATAAGCTAACACAGGAAGAGATTGCAACTATCAATCAAGTACGACGTAAAACACCTAAACTTATGTATCGTTTATTTGAATTGAAATCCGAAATTGTTAAATTATTTAAAGAAAAAGAAAATCGCGAATTTATGGCGAAAAAATTAAAGTATGGTTCAAAAGTAAAACGTGAAAATAGCTTTAAGAAAACACTGAAATTATATAAAGAAGCTAATGCTTACGGGCTTAGTATCTTAAAAAAATATCCTAATACCCCATATAAAGCTGGAATTTACTACACTCTGGCCCTCAACTCCAGAGACTTTTCCTATGATAAAAAAGAATTAGGTTACTTAAGAGCGGCCATAAAATATTCCAGTGGTCAAAATAAAGTTAATTATCTGGCAAGAACTAGCCTCGCGGAATACTACTATAATAAGAAAAACTGGAAAGCAGCTGTATATCAATATGAAATCGTTCTTAAAAATGCTGATGATGAGTGGTATTCGAAAAACCTATTAAACTATGGTTGGTGTCTTTTAAAAGCACAGAAATTTGGTAAGGCCATCGATAGCTTGGAAAAAAGTTATCAACTAAGTAAAGATGACTTTTATATCGATGTGCGCGACCAGGCAATGACGGGCCTTATTTCTTTCTATGTTTTAGGTAAAGAAATCGATCGCGGGATTAAATTCATCGATAAAAATGCAAATGGAGACCCTGAGTACTTGCTAAAGTTAGCACAAAAGGCTTCAGGAAAAGGATACTTTAAAGATACAGAAAATATCGTTGATATTCTAGAGTCTCGCTTAAAGCCAGCAGATAAAAAATCTACTGAGCTCTATGCTGACTTCAGATTATTTCAATTTGATCTGTATAAGCAATATCACAAACCAAAAAAGCTTATGAAGATTGCAAAGATGTTTCCGAAAGTGAAATTTACGGAATATCAACAGGAAGATGCTGTAAGAAAGATCTCTGATGTAGTTGGGGCCAAACAAGTTATTCTAAAAAAGGATTTCTCTAAACATAGCCATGAGTTTGATGAAGAGATCTTACGGGATATTATTGTATACTTTGATATCCTTTCAGCTGTAAATATTAAAGAAACAGCTCAGTATGAGTACTTTAAAGCTGAAACATATTATTCAGTTGAGCTTTTTAAAGAAGCTTTGAATTCTTATAAAACATCAATCTCTGCATACGACAAAACACCTTCCAAAGCTGACCTTCGGCATAAGAACTTAGACGCTGTCTTTTCTTGTATCGAAAACATCAACTTCTCTGCTCAAGAGAAGAGAAATGAGCTAGAATATGCTTATCTGAAATATCTAGGTTACTGGCCAAAAGACAGTAAAGCACAAAAGATTTACCCAAGACTTTATGGTCTCTATGCTTCAGTTGATAATTATAATAAGATGCAATCTAGTTTAGATCGCTACATCTCTCATTTCAAAAAAGATAAAGTTAAGCAACAAGAATTATTTCGTCTTATGTTGGATTCATTGATCAAAAAAGAAGAAACGAAACTTCTTGCCAATAAGATTACTATGATGCAAAAGGGCTATTTAGCTTTTACTAAAGTAGAGGTTAAAAAGTCAGAGACTATTCTCGCCAATATCTTGTTTAAACAATTTCAGCAGTTAAACAAAGAAGGAAAGCCCGAAAAGGCTTTGGCCGGGTATCAACAAATTCATTTCACAGAGTACTATCCTGCTTCCGTCAAGGGTGAAGCTGCTTTTAATATGGGTATGATCTATACCGATTTACAAGATAATAACAACGCCCTAAAGTGGTATGAAAAATCGTTCGCCTTTTTTAATAACAAAGAAAAAGATGCAAAACGAGTGTTCTTAGAGAAAATGGCATTGCGAACAGCTCTGCTACATAATTTTTTAAATGCTGCAAAACTCAATAAATTCATCTTAAAAAGCTATTGTGCGCAGAAGAAGAAAAACACTAAGATTTTTCAAGCTGCGATTAGAAATGATCTGGCCAATGACTATATTTCCAAAACCATGTTTACCATTAAGCAGTATCGTAAATGTAGTCATAAGTTTCCTATGGAGCTGAAAAAGGAGATCATGACACATCTGTATGAAAATAAGCATGAGAATGATCTTTTCACCTTTATAAAAGAGCATAAGCTAAATAATACTTATGCTGATGAGAATGCTTATTATACAGAAAGACTTTACTGGAGTTACTATGGTAAGTCGAAAAGTAAAGAAAAGCAGATGCTATACTATTTAAAGGCGCATAAGCATAAAAATGCTACTCTACTTATCAATGCTCTTAAGCAATACCAAAAATTTAAAAAGAAAGCGCAAAAATTTGCGAAGCAAAGAGTACGTATCAAGTCAAAAAACCCGAATCCAAATGATTTTATTAAAGATTTAACTACCCGTATAAATAAAATGAAGTCGTTAACCTCTAGTGCGGATCAGATCTTTCAACTAGGCCATGGCCAGGTTTCTGTACTGGTTTATGATGAGTTAACAAAACTGGCCAGTAATTTTTCAGATGAGGTCACGGAATACCATATTCCAATTAATGATGCTAACTTTCAAAAGCAATTTAAAGCTGAGATGCTGAAAATTTCAAATAATATGCTGAAGGAAGCAAAATCTATAAAATTGAAATCACAAAACTTGGTAGAGAAATATGAATTACTAATTAGCAAAAGAGAAGATAGCCATCTATCTAAGGAAATACTTGATATTTCCGATATTAGAGTACCTGCCTCGGATATGGCCATCACTTTTGGACTAGGAAAATAAAATGAAGGTATTAAATTTACTTTTAATTACATTCACTCTTTATTCATGTGCTAGCTTTAATAATCCTAGGCAAATTAAAGAGGAACAATTGGATGGACTAAAGTTTGAGTCTTTAAAGCGTTATGATGAAGCGCGCTTAAATTCTCCTGCACAGGGAAAAGATCCGCTAAGCCTATGTCACCAGGGTGACTTTGATGAGGCATATGAAAAATTTAAGGCCAAATTGGATAAGAACTTAAATAATTATGTTTACTGGAACAAAATAAGCACCTGCTACATTCTGCAAAAAAAATACACCCAGGCAAAGAAGTTTTTAGACTTGGCCATGAGTACAGCGAAAACAAACACCCAAAAATCTGTTATTATTAATAACTTTGGCGTTATCCAAATGGAAAACCAAAATTTTCATGAAGCAAAAGGTTATTTTAAAAAATCTATTGCCTTAGACAAAAAAGCGCTTACTCCTCGTTACAATTTAAGCCAAATCTATCTACGTTTTGGCCTATATAAAAATGCTAGTGAAGAAATAGACCTGCTCCTTAAGAAAAACACAAAGGATGTAGATTTTCTTAATGCCAAAGCTCACTTGGAACTAATGCAAAACAATTATAAAGCAGCTTTGGTCTACTTTCATAAAATCCCTAAAAGCTACCGTGGCCGGGATGATATTGCGACCAATATGGCGATGACCTACTTGATGTTAGGGCTATACGATAATGCTCAAGCCGCTTTAGATAATGCTGACAAGTCCAACAGCTACTACTTAGCAGGACAATTAAATATTAGTAAAAAACTAAATAAGAGGTTGAAGAAATAGATGAAACTTAAAGCACCTTTATACTTAATTATTGGAAACGCTCCGGTTTATCTAAAATCGGAGAAACTCTTAGTCGGTTCTGCGGATAATTGTGATATTGTCCTAACAGAGCAAGGTATCTCTCATTACCATGCGATGCTGTTTGTTAATGAAAATGGAGAAGTCAGTGTCATAGACTTGCACTCACAAAATGGTACCTTTATCAATGGAGAAAAAGTAGCAACAAAAACATCTCTTTTTGAAGGAGATACACTCAGTTTTGCTAAACTTCACTGTAATGTTCTTACCACAGAGGAAACTGTTGAATTTGAATCTCAAGATCAAAATATTGTTACGTTCGAAGAACTTGCTGCACAGAAAATGTACATTCCTCAGGCCAATCATGAAAATGAAGTGCTTATCGATGATGAATATTGTGATATTAAATTTGATGACACGTACTTCAAGCCTCTTTCCAGCAATCCTCTATCTCAACATAAAGTTTATGCGGATCATTATGTCGAAACAGAGGACCTTGAAGACAGTTATGATCTAATCGACCATATTGATGGAAATTGTATTCAAGTTACCACAACACTATCGGGAAATATTCTAGAGCAATACTACTTTGCCATACAAGATGGTACAGTTGAAGTCAGTGGGAAAAATAAAGCCAACCAGGTATATGTCGATTTACTGGGGGCCATGGATAACTTCAAACTATTTCAGGTTAGCGGTGACCAACTAAATGTAGAAGAGCTTGCTGGATTTGAGTTATCACAAAGTTCAATGAGCCTTAACTCTCCTACTGTTATTATTCTTTCACAAGGAACTTATCAAATCTTTATTGAAGTGGCCCCAGCGCCTAACAATATTCTTCCAATATCTGTTTTCAAGCGTGATGAAATCTTCTTAAAAGATACGGCAAAAAAATTCGCGGCAGTTATCGTTCCAATGCTATTATTATTATTCGTAGACTTTTCTGCGGCACTTAAGAAACCACCTAAGCAGCTATCTATTATCTATAAGAAGCCAACGAATGCTAATGTTGATGGCAAAAAGATGGCCAGCTCGAATCCTAATAGTAAAAATAAAAATACTGGCCATAAAGATACGAAACAGCCAGATAAGAAAATCACTCATAGTAAAAAAGGGAAAAAGGCACAACCTAAAAAGGCACCTGCTAAGAAAGTTGCAAAGAGTCAGCCAAAGGCCAAACCTACCAAATCGGTACAAAAGGCAAAAACCAAGGCTTATTCTTTCAAAATGGCGTCTAACGTAAGTAGTGTGTTTAGTAATACGAAATCAGTTGCTGTCGCCAACAATAATGCCCCAAGTACTGTTAGTACAAAATCAACAGTTACCGGAAGTTTAAGTACAAAAGTTAACGGGACTGCTTCAGATGTGGTCGGAAATATGGGTAGTGACTCAGCAGGAAGATCTGCGGCCAGCTTCGGCTCTAAAGGGCTATCAAGCAAGTCTGGTAGAGATACCGCCTATATCCAAACGGAAACGGTTGTTCTTGGTTCAATGGATCCAGAATTACTTAGAAAAATATTACAACAATATTTACCGCAATTTAGACATTGCTACCAACAAGAGTTAGTTTATAACCGCGATGATATTAAAGGTATAGTCGATCTAAATTTTGAAATTACCCCAAGCGGTAAAGTTTCCAAGATCAATGTACGCGCTAAAGACTCAAGATTTTCCAAGCGGGGCACGAACTGTATGGCAAAAGTATTGGCCATCATCGACTTTCCTAAGCCTAAAGGTGGTGGACGAGTCGCTGTTAGACAACCACTTAGTTTCTTTTCTGAACAAGAGAAAGGATAATCCGCGAGTAAGGGTAAAATATAACGATGGACTTTCAAACTCTGCTAGAAGCTAAATACCTAATCAACCATAGAAATGTATTTATCTTTCTTTTTGTCCTCATTATAATTATGACCCTTTACTACTCTATAAAAAGAGTAGTCGTACGCTCTCGCATGTCTAATGACCAAAAAAGAAGATTCATTGGAAACTTACGCGCCAGCAGTTTTATCATCCTCATCGCCTCTATCCTCGTTCTATGGTTTAGTGAACTATATCAATTCACCCTTTCTGTTGCTGCCTTAGGAGCTGCCTTTGCCATCGCCAGCAAGGAAGTCTTGCTCTGTTTTGGAGGGAGTTTCTACCGTAGTTTTGCCAAACCATTTTCAGTAGGTGACCGTATTGAGGTTGCTGGTATTCGTGGAGATGTGGTCGATATAGGAATTATGGGTACCCAATTGATGGAAGTTGGCCCTAAAGATTATACCCAACAACTGACAGGGAGAACGATTACTGTCCCTAACTCAACTTTTCTAAGTGACAAAGTTTTCAATGAAACTGACGCTGTTTCAGAAGAAAGGGATTTTATTCTTCACGTTTTTAAAATCCCCATTCAAAACGATAATAACTGGAAATGTAAAAAAGAAATTCTGATTGAGTGTGCTACTGCCTCTTGTGAAAAATACATCGAGCCAGCTCGTCATTTTTTTCAAAATTTGTCTCGTAAAAAACAATTCGATCCGCCTATCCCTGAACCCAGAGTCAACGTTAAATTTAACAATGCCAATGAAATCCTATTAATTGTGCGAGTAAGTATTCCTGTCGAAAGAAGAGGAAATATTGAGCAGGAAATTGTGCAAAATTATCTAGAAAGAATTTTTGAAGATTGCCAAAATCAAAACTAACCCAGAACCAACCCACACTCTGGACATTCAGTTAAACTGGTAGAAAATTTTGTGCCGCAGGCAGGACAAGTTGCTTCTGCTTGATTGGGATCATAGACCGAATCCATCACCTCAAAGTTAACATCATGGCCAGCTAGTAACTCGCGATATTTTTCATTATAAACTTCTTGGACAACTGGTAAGTCTTTTTCCTGAGCATGCACTTCAACTGTAACGGTACAACCCCTAGTACAAGATGCATCATTATGGTTTAGAACTAACTCCACTCCCCTTATTTCACAATCTCGTTTTAGATCCTTTGCATCATTTAAGGCCATAATTGCAATTTTTATTAATTCCATAGCTTTGCTCCTGAGCCGAATTATACTATATTACTCCCATGGAAGAAATAAAATATCAGGGAAATTTCGTAAAAGTCACCGAAGAAACCATTGAAGATGCAGTGTGGGAAAGAGTTTATGTCAAAAGTGGTGTACAGGTTTTTCCTTTCACCAAGGAAGGCAAAATTCTAATGATCGAAGAAAGACGCCCCCATGAGAAAAATCCTGTTCGTCTAAAATTTGTTACTGGTCAAATGGAAGAAGGCGACGATCCACTTGATACCGCCAATCGTGAAATGCAGGAAGAAATTGGTTACAAGGCCAAGCATTTAGAAATCATTCTCCACCGCGAGGCCAGTGGTACTATTAATAATCATTTTTATCAAATCGTGGCCAAAGATTTAGAACCCTCTAAGATCCCTAACCCAGATGGTGAAGACAGTATCGTTTCCATCAAAGAATTCACTCTGGATGAAATTGAAGACCTGCTTAGGGACGGAAAACTGACCTGGAGCATGGGTGCCCTGGGTATCCTTAAGTTAAAATATTTTTCTTAAGATTCTCTAAACTAGATCCTTTTACTCAGCTTTCTTTCATCCTTTTCCGATAGGCATTTAATAATACCTTTTTCAGGGGAGATGAATATGCAAAAGAAAACAAGATTATTAGCAATCCTTGCAACGACTGCAACGATAGTGGGCTCCACTGCATATGCAGATTATGACCAAAAGAAGCTTTATAGTAAAAAAGTTAAAGTTGGAAATAAAACCATGACAGTGCAAGAGTATGCAGACAAAATTGTATACCCTTTTTACCGTGCCGAAAGTGAGCTCTACTCTTACCCTTCTTGGAATGGCCAGGAACTTCCAGAAGGTGTTTCAAAAAAAAGAATCAACAGTAAGAAGAAGCAATTATTAGAGCATGGTTGGAATTTAAAAACTTCTAAGGATGGAGATATGAGCTTTTCAAAGAAAGTTGACTTTGATCTTCTTTGTAAAGATGATCCTAATACATTCGCAACAGATCTAAGATGTCAGGACACTGTTGAAAGTAAAATCAATTTTTATAACGAGAAAGGTACTCCATATGATAAAATGTTAGTGAATAGACATACGGAAACTAAAAAAGATGAAAAGTTGAAACCTCTAAGTTCAGAAAAAAGAATAAAGGTAAAGCAATATGCTCGATTTGGCCTTAGTTCGACAATAGACTGTAGGCAAAAGTTTGAAAAAGGTGAAGCATACGATGGCAGCCTTAAGAAAACAAGATCAGCAATGTTTTATGGTGATGGAAACTGCTTTGTCACGTCTCCTCGAATTTGTGAAAATGTAGACAAGGTCTTAAACTCTAAAAGTTCACTTTTTTCATCGGATCCCATTGCAAGAGGAAGGGATAAGTTGAATTCTTGTATGAAAGATAAAAATGTAAAAGCTTACCTCGACATACTGAGTTCTATAAATGCCTCAGCGCGAATGATTATAACTTCAGCCAAGCTTAAAATTCTAGAAAGAGAAGGTAAAGACGACTCAGCTCTTTCCCAAAATTATGAGCTTGTACGTAAAAAAGATGAAGGCTCTGGTTTTATGGCGAGTGATTTTGTTAGTCAGATTAAGCAGTTAGCAGAGCTAGAAAACTATTGCAAAAATTATAAGAGCGAGTATAACGAGACTCTGCTAACTAAGGAACGTCGCACTCCTCTGCAAAAGTTAAATTCTATGATGAAAAGCAAAGCAACAGCTGAATAACAAAAATAGATACTAACAAAAAATATGATTTTTAAGACAGATTATAACAAGCCCCACTATATACTAGATGGGGTTTGTTGTTTAATAACTACGGCAGAGCCTGCACCGTTGGCAGATCTTTCTGCTCCGTCGCGAGAACATTCCAAACGTAGTCATATTGTGTTTTAAACTTCGCCAGGACTTCTGGGATAGTGATATAGTAGTAATTTTCAAAATTTTTGGTAAACGCTGCTATCGTGAAATTACCAGCTCCAGTATGCAGAGCATCCTTACCTTTTACTCCATCCAAATCTTCAAAAATGATATATTTATTGT
>JBFEUX010000001.1:0-47151 GCA_041547255.1 Bacteriovoracaceae bacterium | reverse complement strand
CTTGTTGGCCTTCAATAAATTCTTTAAAACCAATTAAATCATCATTTTCGTCGTCTTGTTTTGTCATATTAATTCTTCACAGAGTTTAAAATTTCTTCCAAATAGCTATTTTCCTCAGATAGCTGATATATTTTTTTATGGTTCTCAGCGTAGTTTATTAGCGTGGGGTAGAAGTCTTTGTTTTGAATACTTTTAAAATGTTCGTTTTTTAATTCAATTTTTTTTAAAAGAGCATTTTCTTTATTATTAAGATTTTTAGTCCGTTGATAAAAATGCTTGGGAAGATATTCTTTATTTTCTATTACCGTCAGGCGTCCACTGTACTCAGGAACTCTTCCAATTATATAGATTGCATAAGGTATAATCTTAATACCTTTTTTATCTAAATAGTTTTCTATATGTTCTATGGCCTCACTTTGAAAATTTCCTAGGTTGGTGAGATTTAGAATTAGAGGTGTTTGCTCGAACTTTATTTTAGTAAGCTGTGTCTCAATAGCATCTTTTATGTGAGAGTTAACATGAATGAGTTTATAAACTGGTAAGGGCATAAGAACTACTTTCCTTTAAGAATTATTATAGATAAAATAGTAGCTGAGGTAAAATATGATTTACGATCTACCCCCAATTTCTTTACCGGAGACGATGACTCGGTTATGCGGTTTTACTCATTCTAATAGTAGAAGAGGTTATTCTCAACTTTTAGATATTATCGAGTCAGATCAGTTTTTAAATTTATACGTAAAAATGGCCTTTAAAGAATACTTGGATAAAGCAGGAATTCCTGGCATGCTTAATGCTCTTGGCTGGCGAGGCTTTAGGGACCGTGTTGCAGAAGCTTATTTATATCACGCTATGTATGGTAGATTTCCAGAGGCCATTGAACTTAATGAAGTTGATTATGTATTGGATTTGGAGAAAAGATTTGATTTTCTTAATACTGAATCTAATAGTAGAGTCTTTATGTTGGGAATGTACTTAAAGCTGTGCGAGATATACTTTGAACGCAATGGTATTTTTCCCGATGAAAGCCTTAATCATATACCACCTGAGGTTGATGAAATCTTAATTAAAGGAAAATCAAAACCACAAACTCCAGATTGGCTTATCGTTATTGTCTGGAGCTTGACTCAGGTGATGGGGGCAGAGAAGGCAGCGACCACACTATTGCAGAGTAAAGGAAAAATGAATCAAATATTATTGGAGTTAAAGCAAGATCAATATGGCCATGTCCTTCGTTCATTGTTGAGGTACGGCTTTGCCATTCAGGACTCCCAGTTTTTTATCGAGGAAAGGGTGTAACTATGGAAAACTCTATTTGGACTATGTTGGGAGAGTTGAACAAGAAAAGAGGAGTAACTGAAGTTATTATCAATTCTCCTGATTTTGTTTATATTGAAAGGGATGGAGACCTCATTCGTCTTAATGTTGAGATATTACCAGAAGACATAAATACTTTTTGTCAGGATGTAGCACTCCAAAATAAACTTAGTTTTGATGTCGAACACCCTGTAATTGATGGTGTTTTAGCAGATGGAAGTCGAATTAATATTATCTCTTCCCTTTATACCAATGACTATCCCGCAATTACCATAAGAAAATATTTGAAAGAAATAAACAGTTTTGATGATCTTGATGGAAAATTTAACATTAGTGCAAAGTGGATAGAGTTTTTTAAAGCACTAGTCGCCGCAAAATGTAATGTCATTATTTCTGGTGGAACCGGTGTTGGGAAGACAACATTTCTCAATTTAATGTTACAAGAAATCTCACCAACAGAAAGAGTCATTACAATTGAGGATACGAAAGAATTAAATTTTTCAACACCTAATACAGTTCGTTTATTTACTGCAAATGCCGGTGCGAAAATGAACAATCCTTTGGGAATGGGTGCCCTGGTTAAAAATACTTTAAGAATGCGGCCAGACAGAATTATCATTGGTGAAGTAAGGGGAGGCGAAGCCTTTGATTTATTGCAGTCCATGAATACTGGGCATGACGGTAGTATGTGCACGATTCATGCAAACGGACCTGGCGAGGCACTTATGCGTTTGGAAAACCTGATGTTGTATTCAGGCTTTGATATTCCTGTTAAAGCAAGAAGATTTCAAATAATGTCGGCCGTTGATTTTATTATTCAATTGGATAGGGATCGTGAAAAAGGGCGCTATGTTTCGCAGATTACCGAAGTCGGCAAAATGGAGGGAGATAAAATATTACTGCAGAATATTGGCGAAACAGGAGAACTAGGTCCGCAATTTACGGGGTTAGTGCCGATGAGAATTCAAAAGTTAATGGATGTCGGCTTAAATTCAGACTTCTTTGTTGATATTTAAAGGGTTGAGTTCAGGTAATTTCTTTTCAATCTTCTCAATGACCTGCTTAATAATATCTTCTAGGCCAAGTTTATTCGTTTTTTCAATAACGGTAGCTGCTGAATGGGAATGTCCCCCACCTCCAAGTAATTTTGCCAGTTTCCCTACATCGTATTCACCACTGGATCTCAGACTTATTTTTACATAATTACCATCATCACGAAACATACAAGCAACTTTTACATTATCTAATATAAGTAAATGATTGATGAAGGCATGAGTGTCTTCAATATCGACGTTAAATTCAACTAATTCTTTTTTCTTTAAAACTAACCAAGCAATCTCTTCTGTTTTGTTGCTATTTGCAGTTGAAAGGACCTTGCCTAGTAGGTGCATATGTTCAATTTTTTTGGTTCCGTAGATTCCATTATACGCCCTGGGAGGTTCAATGCCAGTGGACATAAGCTTGGCTATAAGTCTATGCGTATTGGCAGTAACTGTAGGGTAGCGAAAACTACTAGTGTCAATCAGTATCGCAGTATACAGAGGAAGGGCCATTTGCTGATCAAATGCCACACCCACAGATTCAATGAGCTCGCCCACCAATTGGCCGGTTGCCGCCGCAGATGTATCAATGCAGTGATCATCCATAGTTGCCTGTGGACAGGGATGATGGTCAATATAAAGAATAGGACACTTTATCGTCTGGTAATAGCTGTTAAAGTGATCTCCAGCTCTGTCCACAATATTGGTATCAACTATTATGATTAAGTCCGGTTTATGAGGAAAAACGGAGTCTATTTCAGCAATACTGACTACTACATTAGTAGCATCAAGATAACGGTAACGCTCTAATAGGGCTTCGTCATTAGCACAAATGGCATTTTTACCCAATTTTTTAAGCGCCATACATAAACTAATTTCAGAACCAATACCATCAGCATCAGGATATGAGTGGGTGCTAATTAAAATGTTTTGTGCATTTTTGATAGCACTTTTAAACTTCTCTTTTATTTCCATAGATAGATTATCGGAAATTCATGATGAAAACTCAAATCTGACAGCTAAAAATAATCTGACTAATTCACAAGCTGTGTAAACCTTAGTATTATTTTAGCAGATGAGTAATACAATAGAAGTTGACAACATTACTAAGTCATATGGGGGCCGAAAGGTTTTGGATCGCATTAGTTTTAATGTCAAGAAGCAAAGTATTCATGGTTTTCTAGGGCCAAATGGTGCAGGTAAAACAACGACTATGAAGATCATTGCTAATTTATTAAGACCAGATGAGGGAGAGGTGCGCATTGATGGTAAGGCCTTGAACTTGGCCGATAAAAGTTTTCATCAAAAAATAGGTTTTTTGTTGGAGGTACCACCTCTTTATGGCGATTTAAAAGTAAGAGAATACTTAAAATTTATTGCAACTTTAAAGCGAGTTTCTTCGGATCAATTGAAAAGCCGTATTGATTATTGTGTGGATGTTTTAGATTTGGCAGAGGTAGAAAATAGACTTATTGAAAACCTTTCTCGTGGTTTTAAACAGCGGGTAGGAATTGCCCAAGCGATTATTCATATGCCAGAAATTGTCTTGTTGGATGAGCCGACAATTGGCTTAGATCCACAAACGGTAGTTGAAATTAGAAACCTCATTTTAAAGTTAAAAGAAGAGCATACCATTTTGCTTTCCAGTCATCTATTGCATGAGATGTCCCTAGTTTGTGATGAGGTTACTATCATAGGGAAGGGGAAAATTCTTGAGTCAGGTAAAATTGAGAAATTAAGATCGAAAATTAACGAATCAACTGAGATTGTTTTTGGTTGTTTTAATAAAAATAGAAAGTTTGAAGATTTCCTTTCACATTCTGATATGGTTTCGGATTTTAGATGTGAGCAAAACCATCAGGAAACCGTCTACTTAATCCATCCAAAGCAGGGACAGGAAATTAGGGCGGAGCTAGTTACTGAAGCGGTAGCTCTTGGAGTAGAAGTTAGTAAATTGGAAATGCGGGAAAAATCACTTGAAGATATATTTATCTCACTGACGGGACGACATGATTAGATTAGTTTTTATTAAAGAATTACGAGCTTATTTTAGAAGTCCCATTTCTTTTGTTATTTTGGGACTGTTTACCCTGATTTTGGGGTGGATATTTTATTATCAGTTAGTTTATTTTGTTGATCATGTTCAAAAAGTTCCCGTAGCAATGAGAAATCATTACGACTTTGCTAATGAGGTTATCATTAAGTTATTTGGTAGCGTTAATTATCTTTTGCTTTTTATTATCCCCATTCTTTCTATGAAAGTTTTTTCTGAAGAATATAAAAATGAAACTATAAACCTCTATTTTTCATCCCCGATATCGGATTATGAGTTTATTCTGGGAAAATATTTGGCCTTAGTCACCCAAGGTGCAGTACTTATCGCTACCACTTTAATCTATCCATTATTTTTGGGTAACTTGAATTTATCAGATGTGAGCTTTATATTTTGCGGCTATTTTGGCCTATTATTTAATTTGATGGCCTACAGTGCTTTGGCATGCCTGGCCTCATCCTTTAGTAAAAATCAAATAGTTGCCGCCTTGAGTGCTTTTGTTTTTATTTTGTTTTCTTGGATGGTTGCAATGTTTAGTCAAATGAGTAGCAACTTTGCCGTTTCTCAGTTTCTACAATTTCTCTCTGTTAATCATCATTTTGAAAATTTTGTAAAGGCGAATATTGCTCTCTCAGATATAAGCTTTTATTTCGCATTTATTATAATGGTGCTAATGATTTTGAAAACGAGATTAGATGCGAGGCGCTGGCTATGAGTTTTCTTGCAAAGGTTTATCTTATAATAGATATTGTTTTATACTTTGTGGTGGCATTACTTTTTATTGTGGTCCCTGAGTATTATAAATTTAATCTCGCTATTTTACTGGTAGCTTTTATTATTTCCTGTCTTTTAATTTTGAAATATAGAAAACTGTTTAAACAGGCGATAAAATCTTATTTCTTCAAGCAATTATCCAGTAATCTGATTACTCTTTTTCTCACATTTTGTATCCTTGCAATGATAAATTTTTTAGTTGTGAGAAATGACAGATATATTGATTTAACAAGAAGTAAAATTCATACTTTGAGTGATCAATCTTTGAAGGCCCTAAAGTTATTGCAGGGTGAGAAAATTCAGCTGAAATTATTTGCAAAAAGGGCCGACTGGGGACGCTATCTTAAGCTACTACAACTGTACAAAAACCATAGTGCAAATTTGGGGCTAGATTTTTATGATGTGGATAAGGAGTTGGCCCTGATTAACCTGTATGACATTAAGGAAGAAGGGACTTTAATTATTGAATATAATAATTCTCAATATAAAACAGTGGCCAAAAATGAATTGGCCGTAACCAATCTTTTATATAAAATTCTAAGACCTAACAAAAAAATTATTTATTATTCGGTTGGACACAATGAGATGTCTCTTGATGATAAAAATAGTGTTGGAGCAAATTTTCTCAAAGAAAAAATCTTAAACTCTCATTTTGTACTTAAGCCCATTGAGTTGCAAAAAGGTATCCCTAAAAATGCCTCTGCTGTCATGATTCTCAATCCACAGATTGAATTTTTACCTTTAGAGATTAAGACTTTATCCAAATATATTGAAAAGGGAGGAAGCCTTATTACGACTCTGGCCCCCAGCTTTAATGGACTACTTATTCAAAATTATATCAAGTTCTTAAATGACTATGGTATTGACTTTAATAATGTTCTGATTTTGGATAGACTGGCCGCTCAACAGGGATCCCAAGCATCCATACCAGTTGTTAACACCTATGATACTCAGCATGAGATAACTAAAAATATGAATGAGCGTACTTTGTTTCCGGTGAGCGGAGCTTTTAAACTTACGGGTAAATCGGATTTTACATGGAAAATATTGGCCAAATCGACACCTTTTCCTGCTAGTTGGGGGGAGTCAAGTTTTGATGAAGTAAAAATGGGGAAGGCCAAATTTAATGAGGGAGATGATTTGGAAGGGCCTCTCAATATTTTTATGGCAGGCGAGAAAAATAAGTCACGTATCATTGCTTTTACTTCTTCTGCGTTTATCTCAAATCAGTTTCAGGGACAGTCGAATAATTTTAATCTTTTTATAAATGCTCTTTCCTGGGGTGTTCGCGACGATAATCTAATAAGCTTAACTCGTCCAAGTCTGGAAGGAAATCTGGTTTATCTTTCTAAAACTCATTTAAATACAATCTTTTATTTTTCTATTCTTATTTTTCCTTTTTTATTTTTTGGCGCAGCAATTTTTGCATTTCGTAGGAAGACGAGTGGATGAATAAGAAAAATGTAATTCTAATGGCCATATTGATTACACTTATTGGAGTTGCCTTTATAACTGAAGAGGTGATAAAAAAAGACGCATTCGAAATTCAGAAAATGTCTAAAAAATTAGTTAAGAATGTAGAAAAAATTACGGCGATTAAAACGAGTTATCAGCATTTTATAAAAGAGAACTCTGTTTGGAAGACTGACCAGCTGGATTGGCCGGTTAACCAGCAACTAATGAAAGATTATTTGAAAATTATAGCGGGCATTCAAATCTCTGGGGTTGTTCAAGAAAAAAATATAAGTGATTTCATTACCGACGATAAAAAATTTATCGAACTTTCTATCGCAGGAAAGAGGCATAAGTATTTTCTAGGCAATGTTTCAAGCGTTACCGGAGCCTTTTATGTCAGAAAGGAAGGTGATCCCGGTAAAATTTATGTTTGCTACGATGATTCTTTTTTAGACTATGTCTATAAGACAGAGTTGGAATTAAACTTGGCCAAATATCTACGCTTACAAAATCTGTTTGAGGCGAAACAAGATCTTTTTTGGGATGGTCAGTTTTATGAGAATTTTAAGTTACGGGAAGCCGATAAAATAATCATTGATAACAAAAGAAACCGTTGGTATTCCCTGAACCTGTCACAAAATACAACTACACCTGCAGCACCTAGTGCTTTACGCTACTTAAATATTAAACTGGTTTTGCAAAATTCACTTAACAATCTTAAAATTAAGCGAATTGTTAGTGGCGGAAAAAATATACTCACAAATCTGGGCAGTACGATAAAAATTTTTCACAAGCAACAGGATAAACCCTACCTTACGCTTAAAATGTATCGAGGGCTGAACAACAAATTTGGCACTTATCTTAAATCGAGCAAACATGATTATATTTTTGTTTTAGAGAATCAGAATAAGAGTCCCTTCTATTTTAATCAGCAAGACTTTTGGAATAAACGTATTCAGTATCAGGTTAATTTTCAACAGATAAAGAATTTTACTTTCAAATTGGGACATACTGGAAAGAAGAGATATGACTTTAAGGTGGATGATATTGAAACTTTTGAAGTGCTGCCTAAGTCAAAAGAAGTTAATTTTGTCAGTAAAGTCCATATAAACTTTTTGTTTAATTTGCTTTTAAACTTAGTTGATTTTAAGCAGGCCAGCTATATAGAAGAAGTGGAGAAGCTGGATATTAAGCGCTTTCAGCTTGTGGTGGAATTGTTTCAAAAAGAGTTATGGGTCAATATAGGAAAACGCTTTATTGATGTATATGACACAAATACTAAGATTCTTTTTCATTACGAGTATAATAGTCAACAAATAACGCCGGACTTCTTTAATAAGATCTTTACAGTGAAAATGAATTGATTCATATTATTACTTATGATGAATTTATTGGAAATTTTTAAAAGTTATGCTCATTATCTGGTGCATCCCTTTAAAACCCATGAAGCTTTCATGCACCCAGAGCGCGAAGAGCTATATCATCCAATTAAGTTCAGCGCCTATGAATCTTTGGTCATGTCCTGGGTATTCATCATTATTAATGGAATTTTTAAAGTCTTCATATTGAATATCACTGTTTTATGGCTGATAAATTTATTTACTGATTCGGCTTTCGATTTTACCCGATTCATTAATTTTGAAGAATTTTCGGGGATGCACTTTGTGGTTCTTTCAACAGTGTTGGATATAATTTTTTACCCGATATTTGGGCTGTTAATTGTGCAGTACTGGGAAGTTGTGATTAAATTCTTTGGTAATTTATTACAAGTTCAAGGTGATCTTAACGAAAAAGCACAAAATGTTGTCTCTGTATATTTATCAAGTCATATGTTTAAATTAGTACCCTTGATTGGGGGGGCCTTTCAAAATTTAGCAGGAATGGTACTGATGTATGCTGGTTTAAGAAAGGAGCTGAATGCTTCACCCAGCTTAAGCGTATGTATTATCCTTTCACCTTTTGTTTTGATGTTGGCGTTGGCCAGTCTTGTGATGTTCGTTGTAATGCTTTTATCTTAGTTATTTTGAATACGGGTGGCCAAGGCCCAAAAAGAATTATGCAAACTTTGTCTTTCTTTCTTCTTGAGTGGAAATGGGTGCTTTGCTAGCGCTAATTGCATACAATAAAGCCACTCATCTCGTTCTTGTTCCCCAATTTTAACCTTGATATGTCTTGCCTTCATGCGTGGTGGCCCAAAACTTTCTACAAATAGATTTGGCCCTCCAAACCATCCACATAAAAACATGAAAAGTTTTTTCTTCACTTCGTCTGGAACTTTATTCTCAATCAGCTGGTGCACATTTAAGCAATGGATGGCCTTGGGGTCAGTTTCCATTATTTCATAGAAGTTTTTAACCAGTTGGTAGACTCCCTTCTCCTCACCAATAATTTGATAGGGAAGTTTAGGCTTTGGTTTTAAAATGTTGTGAAGGCGTTTTAGCATAGAAGGAAAAAGGGGAGCGAAGCTCCCCTCAATTTACTTTATAAGTTTAAAAAGTTCGTTTAAATAAAATTGTTGGTAACCGCGATACTCATAAACGAAATCATCACGAGTTGGTTTGTATTCAATGTCCGGGCTTGCACCATGATTTTCAATCGCCACATTATTTGGGTGATAGAAAAGTGACTTAGTCATTCGAACTGAAATTTGTGAATTAGAAAGTGGAGGCAATCCAATTACGTGTCCACCAGCTCCCATGGTACGATTTCCTAAAAGCTTCGCTCTGCCAATTCCTTGCATAGTTGCAGGAAAGGCATCTCCACCTGATCCACTCATTTCATCAATCAGTACGATAATTGGTTTCGTGTAATGAGCTTCTTGATGAGGCAAGTATTGTGTCCTACCACTTAAAGAGGTTTTTTCTGTCAGGTAAGAGTCTTTATTTAGCCAAGTTTCTTTAATAAGATCAATAACTTTCATGCTTTCTTGATATCCAATTGTATGCTCATATGTTTTGGATACCCAACGGCTAAAATCTAAATAACTCTGCTTGTTCGCCAGTAACTCAAATTGCACAGGAGCAAAAGGCTCAAGCGCAAATAATGAAACAATTTGGTGTAAATAGCTAACGGAACCACCACAGTTGTGGTCCTGATCGATAATTAAACCAACAGTATTTTTTTCTAATTCAGCTACCGCATATTCATATTGAGCAAATCTTAATTCAAAAGCATTAAGAGAAGGATCTGCTTCTTTTGGAGAGTAGTGTGGGATTCTTAAATATCCAATATTCCCTTTTTCAGTTGGATGGTAATAAGCAACAAATGGCTTTTCCATGATCATCGTTGCATCTTCAGGAATTTTTGTTCTCGTGCTTCCAGAACATCTAAATGAATTTTCAAAAGCAGGTTCTTTAATAACTGAGATATTATCGTAATTAACGCCTTGGCGTGCTAGTACGTAACGTCCAAAGCCTTTTGTGGTAGTTGGCACATACTCATCAAGTGGAGTACCAGACAGTTTCCACTCTAGTTCAACTTCTTCAGTGAACTCAGAGGTTCCCTTTCTAATAGTAACTTTTACTTTTCCATCTTTAACAGGAACAACACTACCATGTCTGTTGGCCACTAACATTCCCGCTTTTCTTTTGGCCGTTTGAGAAAAACCTTGGCCCATGTAAGGAATAAGTTCATTTAAAACTTTTTCAACAGGAATGCCGTCAAGAGCGATGATTTCATCACCTTTTTCAAAAGGAAAAGATTTCTCAGATAAGACATTTCTATCAATGCTCTCAATAAGCACTTTATTAGCTACATAATCTGTTTTGAAACCTAAAGTTGCTTTATGATTAGTAGGTATTCTTGCTCCAAAGTGGGAGTCATTAAATTCAGCAACATATTTAACTATTAAATAGTAAAACTCTGAGTTATTTTTTGATTCGGCAATAAGCTGACTGTATTTTGCTGTGAGCTTATCTATATCAATACCAAAATTAGATTTTTTGTATTGAAGTGGTCCATAACCACCTTTAATCATAGCAACAAGTTCGTTTAAATCATTTAATTTTTGTTCTTTAGTCAATTCTCTAGCGAAAGTACTGAACGCTATAGATACAGACAAAAAGGCAATTAAGAGTTTCATGTGTGTCTCCTGCATTTGAAATTTGTAAGCCTTGCATACCAAAACTTGGTGTAAATAGCGAATTATCAAATAAAATCTACATAGTAATTTTGTGCAAAATACGTATTTTCAGTTATTTGCTAATTAAATATTCCGATTTTTAATACTTTTTTATATGGGGTTTTGTCAGTCATGACACTTAAATAAGATATGTTTTTTTTGCGAAATATGACTATCTGTGTAACTTTTGTAATATAGTGATAACACAAGTACCTGGCCAAAAAGCTCTTACATTGATTGTCATTCGGAAAATTATTTGAAATTATAGCGGCACACACAACATCTTTAAGAGAGAGAGAAGAATGTCCAATAGCTTGCATACATTTGGCCAAGGTGGCATTGAGGTTGTTTGCGGCCCAATGTTTTCAGGAAAAACCGAAGAGCTTATTCGTAGAGTTAAGAGAGCTCAAATTGCGAAACAGCGCGTACAGATTTTTAAACCAGAAATTGATGTTCGTTATGATGAGAAAAAAGTAGTGAGTCACTCCTCGCAAACCATTGAGAGTGAACCTGTTGCTAAGGCCACTGATATATTAGTAAGACTAAAAGATACCACCAGAGTTGTTGCCATTGATGAAATTCAATTTTTTGATGATGAGATCGTGACTGTTGTAAAAAAATTAGCTGATCGTGGCTATCGAGTGATTTGTGCAGGTCTTGACCTCGATTTTAGAGCAATTCCTTTTGGCCCAATGCCTATGTTATTGGCGCTAGCAGATAATGTGCAAAAAATTCAGGCCATTTGTACTGTATGTGGGGCACCGGCCACTCGTAGTCAAAGATTGTCTGACTCTAAAGAAGGTGTACTATTAGGTGAGACGGATGAATACGCTGCAAGGTGTCGTTCTCATTACTTCTATGAACCGGAAGATGAGCAAGTAAGACTTCCTATTAAGGAAGAGGTCTCCCAGTTTATCAATTAGATTTTAGACATTTTTATTCTTAGCAAGTAATCTAGAGCTATCAAAGGATAGTTTATGGAACACTTCACTCCAGATGTTTTAATTTCAGAAGAAGATATTGCACTTCGAATCGCAGATTTGGCCAAGGCCATTAATCAAGATTATGCGGGAGAAGAGCTCGTGGTTATTTGTGTCTTAAAAGGCGCTTTTATGTTTTGCTCGGATCTTATTAAAAAAATAGAGCTGCCACTAAAATTGGAATTTATTCAACTTTCTTCTTATGGTGATGGGACCAGTTCAACTGGCAACGTGAAGATTGATATGGATCTTTCTGGTTCTATTCACAATAAAAATGTTCTCGTGGTTGAAGATATCGTCGATACAGGACTCACAATTAAAACATTATTTGAAATGTTAGAGGTGAGACATCCAAAAACTCTCAAGCTAGCTTCATTTTTGTATAAACCGGCACGTAACAAACATACGGCCACGATTGATTATCTTGGTTTTGAGATAGAAGATAAATTTGTTATAGGCTATGGACTTGATTATGCCGGTCGTTATCGCGAACTTCCATATTTAGGTGTGCTTAATGCTGGTAACTAGTGAAGGTAGTGTTAGAGTTGATTTAGTCGGTGGAACTCTTGATTTAGAGCCTATAAATCTGATTCTTCCCCATGTTGTGACCCTAAATGTGGCCACATCTTTAAAGGCTAAAGTTGAGCTTGAGCTAACTGATAAAGATAGCATCGTTATTGAATCATTGGATTATCATAAGAGTTATGAATTCTCTTCGAAAGAATTAACGGATTCAAATTTATATTACTCAAATTATTTTAAAGAAATGAGTTTTGTACTTCAGATAATTGATCTCTTTGGAATTCGAAGTGGTCTGCATATCAAATTAAGTTCAGGTGCTCCTGCCGGTTCTGGACTGGGCGGATCCTCGGCCATGGGAATGACTTTATTTAAGGCACTTACTGAATTAAAAAATTTGCGATTTGATACTCACTTGGCCGTCTTAAAGGTCAAAGGGGTTGAAGGAAGAATTCTTAATCAAGGTGTTCCTGGTTATCAAGATTATTACCCTGCGATGGTGGGGGGGATTTTGGCCTTAAGGGGAGTTCCGGGTGAAATTCGTTATGAGCAGTTATATACGCCAGAGCTTAAAAGCTTTTTGGAAAAACATATCACTTTAGTTTTCAGCGGAATTTCTCGCGATTCCGGAATTAATAACTGGGAAGTTTATAAAGGATTTTTCGATGGCAAAGAAGATATACGCCATGGACTTTCAACAATAGCAGACATAAGTCATCAAACTTACCTGGCCATTAAACACAAAGAATACAATAAGATCCTAGAGTTAATTGGCAAAGAGGGAGAGTCTAGAAAGAATCTGGCCCCAGCGATTGTTCCGCAAGAGGTTTCTCAGTGTTACGAAAATCTGAAAGAGAAAAACCTGGTTGAGGGAATAAAAATGTGTGGTGCTGGTGGAGGCGGTTGTTTTATACTGACACATCAAGCTGACCAAGGAGAAGCGGTGAGAGAGGCTGTTCAGGCTTGTAACTTTCAAGTCCTAGATTTCCATATCGAACAACCTTTGTAGAGGGATTATGTTAACCGAAAAAACAAATTCCATTGCTGGTATGAGTTTAGGAGGAGGGAAAAAGGAAAACTTTTTCTTTTGTCTGCTTGAGTATTATCAACAAGAGGACCGTTGGTTTCTCACTTCGCTAAAACAAGTAAAAGAGGAAGTGAATCTTAGTCAGGATGAGGCCATCACCAGTTGGGTAGATAGTTCTGCTTTAAAGCAATTAGTTGTGGATTTTCCTTTGACCAAGCCCCCTTGTGAGACTTGTGATTTAGTATGTCCTGGAATGAGTAAATGTCATCATCCAGTAGTTAAGGATGTGAACCTGAAAATTCATGATATTTTGGGGGAAGACACTAAAAGAGTTCAAGAAAATCCCAAGCGATATGAACAAGAACGGGTGGAGGACGATAAAATCCGTTATAGTGAGTCAGTTTGGGATAATGAAACCACTCATCACATTCTTTCTAAATCTTTTAAACGCAAACTAAAAAAAGGATTTGTTCCTTACTGGAATCGTCCTATTGATTTTTATATTTGGGTCAATTACTACGATCAAATGCTTAAGATGTTTAATGTTAGTTACGACTCTTATGGACATATCTCTATTATGTTGATGCATAAATTCCATTATTTACTAAGACATCTTCCCAGAGAATTACAAATTTATGAAGGTAGCTCATATATTGCTTTATTAGAGCTTTATCGTTCCAAGGTGATCACCAAAAAACATATTTTAGAATTAAGCGATATTAATGTTTGTACTTTGGCGCGCGTAAGGGTTGCTAAGTTGATTGAGAAAAAGCTGAATATATTTATTTATGAAAAAGACTTGGAACTTATTTCTAAGAACCATAAGGCCTTTGATTCATTTCTTTTGGCAGTAACAGGTCAGAGTTTAATCTTAGATCGTATCAAGACTATCCCTGAAATGGGAGTCAAGGATAACTCGCGTTTTATAATTCCCCATTTTTCATAAAATAGCGGTAACCATAGTATACAAGAAAATAAATAATCATGGTCATGAGGGTAAGTATATTTACTCGGCCATCGAAAGCTAAAACACCGATGACTTCAAATATTGAAAGAAAGGCAGCTGTAGAAGCATATCCTTTTACATATTTTTTTGCCCAATGTTTGTTCTTAATACAGAATAAATAAACAATACAGTGAAAAAAAAGTAATATCGCAAGTCCTGCGTGCAAACTATTTTCCATTAAATTAATAATGGCCATCAGATCTTCCTGGGATAGTTGCGAGGGCCGAATACCTTGCATGGCAAGAAAAGGTGCAAAAGCTTTAGGGGTTAGCAGAGTTTCTCTAAACATTTTTAAAATGTAGATAAGCAACATGACATCGGAAGTTAACGAGGCAAGTGGAGCAATAATTTTAAATTTTTGAGCTCCTAAAACTTCGAGTTTTGCATTGAGAAAGTTTAACATAATGCATATTATGGTATCAAAGCAATTTATCGTCAAAGGATATACATGTTAGTTCCTAGTTTATTATTAATGATCTCTGTTGTGATTTTGTATTATGGAGCTGAGTTTTCTTTGGAGTCTTCAGAAAAAATTGGAAAGAAGATAGGTCTTTCTCCTTTGATGATTGGTATGCTGTTAATTGGCTTTGGCACCTCACTGCCTGAATTATTTGTTGGGCATATTGCAGGGAGTCAAGGAAAAACGTCCATGGCCGTGGGCAGTTTAATTGGTTCTAATATTGCGAATATGTTTCTGATCCTGGGTGTGAGTGGGTTCATGGTAAAAATGAATTTAACTCATAAGGATATACGCCATCAATTATTATTACACCTGTTGTTGGGATTTACCCTTTTCTTTGTTTTAACCCGTGAGCGTCTTGATTTACTAACTAGTACTCCTCTTATCTTTCTTTGTGGAATCTATCTTTATTTTCTTTTTAAGGATTTTAAAAATGAAGACAATAAAGATAAGAATGCCGAAGGAAAGATGAGTCCTCTTGAATTCATTAAATTAATTGGAGGTTTTGGGGCCTTGTTTTTAGGTGGGGAGCTTTTAGTTAAATCTGCTTCTGATTTAGGATTTGCCTTAGGTATCAGTGATTATATTATCTCTGCCATTTTAATTGCTTTTGGAACGTCCTTTCCGGAATTAGTAACATCACTATTGGCCGCTTATAAAAAGAAAGACACTGATATGATCGTGGGAAATATTATTGGTTCAAACTTGTTTAACTGTGCTTTTATTTTAGGATCTTTGGGAGTTTACGACTTTCCTCTAAACGATGCTTCTCGAGTAGAGTTGATTTCTTTGATCTTGGGGGCGGGAGTTTTAGTCATGCTCTCCTTTGCCGAAAAAAAATTCTACCGAAAAAGTGCAACTTTATTTGTGATAAGCTACGCTTGTATTATAGCTTTTTGGTTAAAAGTTTTTTAAGGAGGGAATATGAGCAGTCAAGGTGCTATGATTATAACTATTGCAGTATTAAATTTTGCGCTAGGAAGTCTATGGTATACTTTTGTGGGACAAAAATGGATGTTCGGCTGGGGACTTTCTAAAAAAGATATTAATCATAAGGATCCTAAACCTTATCTAATTGCCTTCATTGGTTCGCTTTGGACTACATACGGAATGTTTTTATTAATCAAGCATATACACCCTCAGGGTATGAAAGAGCTTTTAACTTTGGCCATTGGAACTTGGGTATTTATTGTTGTGGGTATCGGTGCCAAACATTATGCTTTTGCCTTACGTAGTTTAAGTGCTTTTTTTACAGATTATCTTTTGGATTTGGTGGGATTAATTCTTATTTCGATTCTTATTTATATGAATTATTAATGAGGTAAATTGGGATAAAACTCTAAGCTGGCCTGGGGAAATTCCCATAGATAATGGCCTTGCTCTGCAAGAACTTTTACTTGATATAATTCCAGAGGGATGCCTCCCAAGCGGCGTATCTTGTCAGTCCATTTTTGAATTTCAGTATTAAGCTGAAGTTGAATTTGATCGGCCATCTCCGGCTGATTTTTGAAATATTCAAATTTTGAGTTGAGACCGTTTATTTTATTTTTGGACTTGGCCGTGACCGTCAAGAATAAATCTACTAGGTCCAGTGCTTCGTCTTCTGAGAAGTTTTGATCCTGATGAATGGGATAAATGGTGTGAACGCTAGGCTCAATCATATTTGCCTTGTTTTAGTTTTCTTTCCACTTCTTTTTTCTTCGTGGACTCTCGCTTATCGTATAATTTTTTACCTTTAGCAAGAGCGATTTCCAGTTTAACCTTACTACCTTTAAAATATATCTTGGTTGGTACCAAAGTTTGACCCTTTGTAGCAAGGGATTTTTGAATATAGTTGATTTCCTTTGCGCTGAGCAGTAATTTCCTTTTACGAGTTTCGCTATGGTTATCATAGGTTCCAAATTCGTATGGCGGGATGCGTAGTTGATTTACCCATATTTCATCGTTCTTATCAATAGTACAAAATGCATCGCTAATGACGCATTTTCCGGCCCTAAGGCTTTTTACCTCAGTTCCTTGTAATACCATGCCGGCCTCAAATTTTTCGTCTAGAGCGAAGTCATAGCCGGCCCGTTTATTTTTTGCAATGATTTTAATACCTGCCATAATCGGCAATATACAACAAAAATTACCGTTTAGTCCCAAGAAATTTATTTTGAATGAGTTTATTTTAAATGTGAAAAAAGATCGCTGACTTGCTGGAAACTAAGATTTTCTGCTCGTAATGTTAAAGGGATATCTACTTTTTGGGCAGCATCAGCTATTTGGGCACTTGAGTATGCTTGTTTGAGTACTTTTCCGATTTGTTTGCGCTTTTGAGAGAATAGTACTCGGCAAAATTTATTGAGTTCATCAAAATTTTTAAACTGAACTTCTGTAGGTGACTTTCTTTCATAAGAGACAACCACGGAGTCAACTTTAGGCGGTGGATTAAAGGCCCCTGGTAGAACTTTGCATAGTTTGCGCGGGTTAAAATAATTGAGACTTAAAAATAACAAACCATTCATTTGATTTGTTTGCTGTTTAAGATAAGTTTTATCACCGACTTCTTTTTGGAACATAAGTGTCATATAGTGAATTTGTGGTATTTGCAAAAACTGGGTGTAAAGTATCGTTCCTACGTTATAGGGGAGGTTGGATACTAGCCAAATCTTTTTATCCTGCAGCTTTTTGTCTAAAATAAATTTTTCCCAATCGAATTCAAGGCCATCTTGAATAAAGATATTTTCAGGAGTCACAAAATCCTGGATATAATTCACCATTTCCTCATCTTTCTCAATAACAAATAAGGGCTTTCCGTGTTCTGCGAGATGTCTTGTCAGTACCGCTGGACCTGGTCCCACTTCTACAATGACATCAGCTTCGTCTTTCCAGTCTTGTGTAATATTTTGAATAACTTTTTGATCTTGCAAAAAATGCTGGCCGAGATGCTTTTTTGCCTGCGGGAGTTTTTTCATTATTGATAATCCTTTTTATCAATAAATCGTCCTCTGGCATCAATCTGCAAACATTGAGGAAAAGGAGTTGCATCCTGGGCGTGTAGCCTCCCGTAATTGGCAATCATCGCTCCATTATCGGTGCAAAACTCTGGTTTAACGAATAAGGCATCAGCATATTTATTTTTAAAACTTTCACGAATTTTTGAATTACAAGCAACTCCGCCCCCCAAGACAATAGGAAATTTATTAGGCGCCTGGAATTTTTCTTTCGCAATTTTGATCGCGTATCTCATTTTCAGTAGTAGAGCTTTGCTAATTGCGTTTTGATAGCTGGCGCAAAGATCGTAGAAGTCCTGGGAGTTCTCTTCTGCAGTTTCAAATTGCGCTGGTTTTTTAGTAAGAATTTCAGGCTGTGCCTCAATAAAGTTTCGCAGGGCCGTTTTGAGTCCTGAAAAGCTAAGTCTGGCATCAGCAGATGATTTTAGCCCAATGGGGAATTCATAGCGATCAGCATTGCCCATCTGTGCTAGTTTATCGATAAGATGCCCAGCTGGATATCCAAGTTCTAATAACTTCCCACCTTTATCAAAGGCTTCCCCGCACGCATCATCAATAGTGCTCCCTAGCACGTTAAAAGAATGAGCGTTTTCTACCCAGAAGAATATACTATGGCCACCACTGATGAGTAATCCCAGGTATGGATAAGTTACTTTTTCCGTTAAATGAATGGCCTCTAAGTGAGCGTAGAGATGATTGACGGCCACAATTGGTGTTTTGTGAAATAAGGCCAGCGTTTTGGCCGTGTTAACACCTGTAAGTAGTGGCCCTAATAATCCAGGTACTGTTGTGACAGCGATATAATCAATCTGTTTAGGTGAAATCTTGGCGCTAGTAAATGCATCATCCAAAAGAGTTGGTATTTTTGCCAGGTGGTTACGGGCCGCTATTTCAGGAACAACACCGCCCCATTTTTTTAAGATTTCTTCCTGGCCAAATTTTCCATGATAAAGAATCTCTGGCCCATGACTAGACTCTCTTAAAATCGCCATAGAGGTATCGTCGCAACTTGTTTCAATTCCTAAAAATAATTTACTATTTTTCAATTTTTGGACAGCTCACTTCTTTTAATTTTTTGGCAAAATACGTCTCATAGAGCGATGTGGCAAGACCCTTTCCATCTTTTTGATACCAGTTAGGGACTTGATCTTTAGTATGACAGCTAATACAACGGGATTTATAGTCATTTGCGCTCATTTTAAGGGAGCTGCTAAATGGGTGTTCCTCGTTTTGGTTGTGACAATGCAGACATTGTACATTTGCATAATTTTGATAAATCTTTTGCTTTTTATCAAAACTTAGCCATTGTTTTGCATAGGCTTTTCGCTTTTCTTTGGCCAGCTTTCGCACCGGATGAGTTATTTTGACCTGGGAGTTAAATTCCTTCCAGTATTTTTCTGAATTGAATTCTTGTTTCTCGCTAAGTTGCATCTGCTTAACTGCAGTAAAGCCTGTATTCTTTCCGTATTCCAAACTGTGGCATCCAATGCAGTTCGGGTTATTAGCTTCCTTGGCGTGAATTAAAGTTGTATAGGCCAGAGAATGTGCCGTTTCTTGCCAAAACTCAACTTGTTTTTGATGACATTGACTGCACGAAATATAAGTTGGAGAAGGGGTGATATCAGCTGTAGTCGTATGTCCCGCTTCCTGATCTTTGTATATTTGATCCAACTGAGTTTTATAATCTTGTAGCCAGGGCGTCATAGGATTATTTTTTACCAGATCCTTAGTATCATCAGTTGTTTGCACAAGCTGATATGTTTCTTTTTTCTTTTCATTAAAGGGGATTTGAATCAATCCTAAGTGGTGATTACGGGAGAGTACCTGTACGATTTTAGTTTTGCCTTCATCCCAGGAATAGCGCATAAAGCTTTGAGAGTGAGCTCCTATAATCCAGTTTAGTTCGGGAAACTTTTTGGCAAGTTCTTTATCCCTATCAAGTCCACTATGGGACAATAAGATAATTTTTTTGTTTTTCAATTCTTTAAATTGCTTATGAATAATTTGTAATTGTGTTTTGATTGCCTGCTCAGGAGAAATAAATAGTTTTTGATATTCGCCCCTTAGCAGAGTAGGGTCAGTAATACCGATAAAAAATAAATTGAGCTTATTAATATTAAAATGTGCTAATTTTTCATGTTTAAATTTAAGCTGTTCGGATGAATTAGAGATGAGAAATTTAAACTTAGCTTTGTCGGCAATTCTAGCTAAAAACTCTGGGCCAAGAGAAAAGTCCTGGTCACCTGGAGTTAATAATTTTAAATCAAGTCTATCTAAAGCTTCAGCTATTTTCTTAGCTTTATAGACACTCGACTTATAGATTATTTCTGGAACGAGGGTTGATTCAAATAAGGTATCACCTGTATCCACATAGAGGGTAGGGGCTTTTTCTTGATTGGATTTTATCACCCCATAGGCTTGAGGAAGTCCACCCAAGGGAAACTGTCTACACCCACAGGGATGAGTTTCTCCATTGATATTGTGAGAGAAAATGATGCTTGCATTTGAGCTATTATTGGCATCAACTTCTTCATAGTATTGGTCATCTGTGTATTGAACAAATTGGGTACAGCTTAGAAAAAAGAATGACCATATTAGTAACGGCATTATTTAAGCTCTTTTTTTGCACTTTTTGCATGTTTGGATTTAGGATAGTTTTTTATCAACTCTTGATAAGTTGCGTTTGCTTCTTCTTTTTTCCCTTGCTTACCAAAACTGCGGGCAATATATAGTAGGGAAGCGGGAGCGAAGGAACTCTTAGGATATTTTGTATAGATTTTGCTGAAATATACCAAGGCTTCGTTATACTTTTTCTTCCAGTAATCCAGTAAACCTAAATTGAAATAAACGTGGTTCTTTTGGGCATTACTAATTTTACCCTCTGACAGTACTTCCAAGTAAAGTTTTTGTGCTTGCTTTTGCTTATTACTTTCAAAAGCTTTATGTGCCTTTTGTAGTAAACTGCCACTTCCTTTTTTGCTAGAACTTCCTCCACCCATACTGCTTAAAGTACCGGTTACTTTTTTTATGTAACTTTTTTGAGCATTAATTTCAGAGCGTAGTACTCTTACTTCTTTTTGGGTTTGTTGATTTTCTTCATTAAGTATTTTTACTTGAGCAGTTAATTGATTTACAGTGGCCTGTAAAGTGGCATATTGTGACTGACTACTAGTTGTTGTTTTATAATCAATCTCTTCTAATTGACCTGAAGTAGTTGCCAGCCCCCCTTTTAATTCATGCACCTGAGAGGTGAGGTCTGCAATAATACGGGATGATTGTGCCAATTGATCATCAATCATTTTTTCTCTACGAATTTCTTCAGCTGTTTTAAAACAAGAGGTGAAAGTGATTGTTAAAACGAATAATAAGCTCAACTTTTTCATAGTCTTATCCTTTTATTATAAAAATTTTAACATGAAAAAAATGATTTGAAAGTTGAAATAAAAACTAATTACTACCTTCTAAGGTTTGTTTTTTTTGAGCTTCGAACTCTGCACGTTCCGAAAATTTTTTGCTGAGGATAGCGTATTGTTTGGCCTTATTAAAATACTTTCTTTTGTAATTAGACTTTGCTTTGAGATAGTAGATTTCTGCTTTTCTGAAATCTTGGGGGGCGTGAATTTCAGCTTTTGCTTCTCGCGCAGCTAAAAAAGCCGCTTGAGCATAACTCATTTCAACTTTTGGTCTAGTTGTTGTCAATCCACAACTAGCGAACAAAAAAAGAATTAAAATTACACCCAAACGGCTTTGCATATTAAAAGATTACTTAGCAGTAATTACAAAGTTAGCTCTTCTGTTTTTCGCCCAAGACTCTTCGTCGTGTCCAAAGGCAAGTGGCTTTTCTTTACCGTAAGAAATAACAGAGATTCTTGCTGCTTTTACACCTAAAGCTTCTAGATATCCCTTAACAGCTTTTGCTCTTCTTTCTCCAAGGGCCAAGTTGTATTGTTGACCACCTCTTTCATCACAGTGACCCTCAACTTGAATATCAACTGCAGAACCAGCAGCTTTTAAGAACATTGCATTTTGCTCTAAAGTTGATTTCGCAGCAGATGTAAGTCTGGATTTGTTAAACTCGAAGTACACAGTTTGTAATGGACCAGCAGTGCTGTCATCACTGGTACCCTGTAATTCTAGAGGACTATTCATGGCATTATCATCAACCATTGAATCTGACGCATCACCGCCTTTTTTAGTTCCAGAAGAAGAACAACCAGCTAGTACTAGCAACATAACGGTTAAGACTGACAAAAAACTTTTTCTTTCTAATGTTCTCATTTAACATCCTTTTGCATGGCAAGGTTAACTATTCAGTTTAAGTAAAAAAACAATTTAGTGAAAATTTACAGTTATTATCCCATAATTATTGGAAATTTAAAGTCTTTTTGACTAAAGAATTTAACTCCATGTTAATTTAATTTAAATTCGTCAAAAGTACGATGAAGTTATGTTGTGACGCGTTCTTTGACATGTCATTGTCAAAAAATAGTTACTCTAGTTTTTATTCTCAACGTGTTTACAGTGACTTAATGAAATATGGGTGGATGAAAAAGTTGGCACGGGCCTTGCAAAGTATAAGGCGTGTGTGTGTTGGGGTTATAAGAAAAGGATTTTTTTATAACTTCTCCTTATGTCTCTCAAAAAAAGCCCGCAAGTTCCTTGTGGGCTTTTTTATTTCTTACATGTTTTGTTTAGATATTCATAAAGAAGAGTTGCAATTGATCTTGATCCTAGTTGAGATAGATCATCATAAACTGGATTATATTCATAGACGCCAAAAAAAAGAGCGTTACACTCAAGCTCAAGAACCTCTTTTAATAAATTGTGTATATGTTCAAGTGATAGACCTCTTCCATTAACTGCACTGACAGCTTTCATCTGATCACCGGAAATAGCGTCGCAGTCTAAGCTAAAAAATATTGCGGTATCTGAATCCGTTTTATTTTTAAGGGTTTCTAGTAAGTCATTCTCTTTTGAGCCTACTATTTCATTTAAATAATAATAACTAGAAGAACCATTTTCTACCGGTTTTAGAGTTGAGGGAGAGTTAGCAAAACCCTGGATCCCGTATTGTATCAAGTGATATGGAATTTGCGCGATATTATCAAAATCTCGAAAGGGTGTTCCGGAATGTCTTTGATCTTCTATCCGTGTATCACAATGAGCGTCTATATTAATAATAAGTAGGTTTTTGAATTTTTTAGATTCATTTATTGCATGAAGTAAGGCAAAGGCATGGTCATGCCCACCACCTAAATGAATATAATTCTCATTTTTACTTTTATCTATAAGCTCTTTGATGAGTTCACTTTCTGCAATTTGAGCTTGATGAAAGTTTTGTTCTTCTTTTACCTGATCACTGACCTCAAAGCAGTGTAGTGGGCAGTCGATTTGTTGTTTATTAAACTTCTTTAAACTATTTACTATGGCCTTAGGTGCATACCGGGCTCCGTTGCGACCGAAATTTCGACGTACGCCAATATCACTTGAAGAATTGAAGATAATAATAGAATTGCTTTTAAAATCTCTCGATTCTTTGAAAAGGGGTGCTAAGCTGTTTAGATTTCTATTTTTCATTGTAGTTAACCAATTTATGTATCATACTAAAGTTATAAATAAATATTAGTAAGTGGATGGTTATAGTCAAATATAAAGTTCTATGGATTGGTTTTTAATTAGAAAAAATGAGCATCTGGGTCCTTTTACGGAAAAAGTCCTTAAACAGATGTATAGCGAAGGTGAATTACAAGCTGAGTCACTGATATGGCGTGAAGGCTTAAGCGCATCACAGAGCTATCAAGATGTATTTTTAGATAAATCATCCTTAAAGAAAATGAACACTACTATATCTTCAGATGATTTGCCTCCAGATCTTCCTCCGTTGCCTATTGAAGATGAGGAAGTTGAAGTCGAACAGGCTACAGTCGAACAGGCTACAGTCGAGCAGCTTAAAGATGAGGGGAATGAAGAGGCTGTATTTCATATAGATGAGATCGATGAACCAGGGCTTTATGAGGAAATAGAAGAAGAGGAAGATGAAATAAGGCAAGAAGCTAAGCTAAAAACTCCTGCCACTCCAAAATATAGAAAGAAATTGCGATATCTTTTATTTGCAGTCCTTCTTATATTGGGAAGTGTTTTTGCTTTTCTTTATTATCAACAAAAGACCCAGATTTTTACCAGACCAAAATTAATGAGTCTCAGAGATTTTGAGCGTCTTAAAAAAACAGCTCTTAGTGACCCTAGTCAAATGCGTTTTGCTTTTGCCATGGGAAAGGCAAAAAAATCTTTTTGGGTAGCGACTAATTCCCCCTTGATGGGAGAAGTGGCAATTAGCTTAAAAAGTATCAAAGGAAAAATGCTGGGAGAGCCAGTTGAGATAAAAGCTTATGGAAATCTAGCGAATAAACTTATTACTATTAATAAATTTGAATTCATATCTGGTACAAAGTTTGTGGATGGGGTTTATGCAGCTCAGATAACCACGGTTGGTAAGCTTAAATCTCCTCTCTATGCCCGTATTTTCGATCCAAGTAATAAGAAAATACATTTTGCCAAACATGTATTGATTTCTAACCTTGCTAAAAAAGACTTTCAAAAACTATTGGCGCGCTATCTTAAAAAGAAACAATCGAATTCCAGGTTATTTTGGGAAGAACTGATTCAAAAATATCAGACCGTAAAAATGATAACAGGTGAAATTAAAAGTGGTATTATGGCGATTTTCGATAAGGACCCCTTAAAGTGGGCCCAAAATGTTTTGGCCTTTGAAAATGAATATAAGACTCGTTATGGAATTTTCTTTACTGAGTTTGTTAAAACGAATGAAGCCAGTTATGCCAAACTTATGAAAAAGGACTTTGAAAATAATCAAGAGGTTCTGGCAAATTATAATCATTTGTCTAACCTGGCCACGGACATTGGAGAGAGGTCTATGGCCATCTTGGAAGCCTTACAAGCCTATGACCCGGACAAAAATACACCAGCCCAAAGAAAGGCCCTAAAGCAAGAGAGTGCCAGTAAGTTGGATGAGATCATCAAGGGGTGTGATGAAAAAATTCAAGAATTGTCTAATTCTTGAAAAGTCGTTTTGTTACTTCTCATTTTTTCAGTCAGGATAAATTGATTTTTTTCATTGAGACCTAATGGCCCTCCCCAGACATCTTGGTCGTGTTCAAAAATCATCTTTAATTTATTGTCTATGATATATTGGTAGAATTTTTGTTTGTATTCTGTGGTGATTCCGGGTTCGATATCATAGCCCATAACCCAGGGAATTCGGATATGATGTTGCATGGGTACAAGATCCGCCATATAGATAAATCCATCAAAAATAGGATGAACCATGTATGGAGTATGTCCAAAGCTTACCTTATACTCTATTTTCTCATCGTTATCCTCGAGGATAACGCCTATTCCACCTTCTTCGGTTAGCAGGTGTAGTTGATTGTGGGATTGGTAATAAGCGAGCAGTGGCTCAAATGTATGCGAATGAAAAGAACCTTTGTCACGTACAGTAGCCTTTTTTGAATACTCCCAGTGCTGCTGGTGCAGGTGAATCGTCGCATTTTTAAAAATAGGGGTTGTGCCGTCGGCCCCTGTTCCTAAACCTCCGACGTGATCGAAATGCAGATGAGTAATAATAATATCAGTGATCTCGTCAGCATTTATATTCAAATCATTTTGTAAAATTGATTCTAGGGGAGAACTTGAACCTTCAATAGCAAACTGTGTATTGAATTTATCACCATGGTAATCTCCAATACCTGTATCAATAAGAATTTTTCGCTTTGCAGTTTCTAAGTATACAACCCGCAAAGACATGGGAATTCTATTGAGCTCATCAGCAATAATATTTTTGGACCATAGAGGTTTGGGGATAATTCCAAACATGGCGCCTCCATCCAGTTTGAACTGAGCAGGATGTAGGATGTATTTTTTCATAAAATATTTCTCCAGTATAAATTCTGTTTGTCATTTTAAACTAATCTTAAAATCATGCAAAGTAATGAACTGAAAAATGCTGCTGAACGAAATTAGAAAAATTGCGGTGAGTTAAAAAAAATAGAGCATCATGCAACGCAAAGTTTATATTTCTCACACAAATGTGGTCGGATTTTTTAATCTTACTGTTGATAACAAGAGAAAAAGCTCTATAATTAGCTCAGATTAACATTTGTAAATTATTGTCTTTATGTTCACAAATTAAGGAGTTCTAAATGAACGTTCACGAATATCAAGCCAAAGACTTGATGAGAGAGATGGGGATTAGCGTCCTGAAAGGTGGAATTGCGAAGTCGGGAGATGAAGCAGTTGAGGTTGCAAAGAAACTTGGTGGAAATGTTTGGGTAGTTAAAGCTCAAATTCACGCTGGTGGACGTGGAAAAGGCGGCGGTGTAAAAGTTGCGAAGTCTTTAGAGGATGTAAAAAAGTTTGGTGATGAGATTATGGGAATGAATTTGGTTACTCATCAAACTGGCCCTGAAGGAAAAGTTGTAAAGACAATACTAATTGAAGAAGGATGTGATATCGATCACGAATATTACGTTGGTATTGTTTTAGATAGAGATACTTCTAGAATTACCATGATGGCCTCTGAAGAAGGTGGAGTTGAGATTGAAAAAGTTGCAGCCGAAACACCAGAGAAGATCATAAAAGTTGCGATTGATCCGGCCACTGGTTATCAACCAAGTGTAGGAAGAAAGTTAGGTTTTGGAATTGGTCTTAAAGGTGATGCTTTAAAAAAGGCCATGAAATTTTTTGAGGGACTTTATAACTTATATATCTCTAAAGATTGTTCCATTGCAGAAATCAACCCATTAGTAACCACTAAAGGTGGAGATGTTATTGCCTTAGATGCAAAGTTAAACTTTGATGATAATGCTCTTTTCAGACATTCTGATGTTGAAGAGATGAGAGATCCTAATGAAGAGTCAGAACTTGAATTAGAAGCTCATAACTATGGTCTTTCTTACATTTCTCTTGATGGAAATATTGGATGTATGGTTAACGGTGCAGGTCTAGCTATGGCCACGATGGATATCATTAAAATCTATGGGGGAGAGCCAGCGAACTTTTTAGATGTTGGTGGTAGTGCAACAAAAGAAACTGTTCAAAAAGCTTTTGAGATCATTTTGCATGATGAGAGTGTTCAGGCCATCCTAGTAAATATCTTTGGTGGTATTATGAAATGTGACATTATCGCAGAAGGTGTTGTTGCCGCAGCTAAAGAGCTAGAAGTAAAAGTTCCATTAGTTGTAAGACTAGAAGGAACAAATGTTAATTTAGGGAAAAAGATTTTAGCTGAATCCGGGCTTAAGATTATTCCTGCCGAAGACTTAGCAGACGCTGCCCATAAAGTAGTAGAAGCAGCAAAAGGGAATGCATAATGACTATTTTAGTAAATAGAGAAACAAAATTGATGACTGTTGGAGTAACTGGAAAACAAGGTACTTTTCACACATTACAATGTCGTGATTATGGTACCAATGTTGTTGGTGGTGTGACGCCAGGTAAAGGTGGTATGACTCACGAAGGAATTCCTGTCTTTAATACTGTAAGTGAATGTGTTCATAATACCGGTGCAAATGTTGCGATGATTTTTGTTCCACCTCCATTTGCAGCTGATTCAATTCTTGAGTGTATTGAAGCAAAAGTACCTCTTATTATTTGTATTACGGAAGGGATTCCTATTAATGATATGGTTAAGGTCAAGGGAGCTCTTAAGAATTCAGAGTCTCGTTTGATTGGGCCTAATTGTCCAGGAATTATTACTCCAGGAGAATGTAAGATTGGAATTATGCCAGGACATATTCATATGCCAGGTAGAGTAGGAGTTATATCTCGATCAGGAACTCTAACCTATGAAGCCGTTTATCAGCTTACACAAAGGGAGATTGGTCAATCTACTTGTGTAGGGATTGGTGGAGACCCAGTAAATGGAACAAACTTTATCGACTGCCTTTCATTATTTGAAAAAGATCCAGATACAGATGCTGTCATTATGATTGGTGAAATTGGTGGTAATGCAGAAACAGATGCGGCTCGTTGGATTAAAGAGAATATGACTAAGCCCGTTGTTTCATTTATCGCTGGTGCTTCTGCACCTAAAGGTAAAAGAATGGGACATGCAGGCGCCATTATATCTGGTGGAGACGATACTGCTGAAGCCAAATACAAAGTATTGGACGAGTGCGGTATTACCATTGCCCGATCGCCTGCTGAGCTTGGTGAAAAAGTTGCCGAAGTCCTGAAATAAGTGTAAAAGACTTTTAATTTAATTTTATTGATGTTGTAAGGAGAAATCACAATGAGCATTGAAAAAACTTTTTCAATTATTAAACCAAACGCTACTCTTGATAATAATATTGGTAACATCATCGCGATGTTCGAAAAAAATGGTTTAAGAATAGCTGCTGCTAAATTCACTAAACTATCTAAAGAAAAAGCAGAAGGGTTCTATATTGAGCACAAAGATAGACCTTTTTTTGGTGAGTTAGTAGAATTTATGACATCTGGACCTGTTATGCTTATGGCCCTTGAAGGTGAAAATGCAGTTGCTAAAAATAGAGAGATTATGGGGGCAACTAACCCGGCTGAAGCTGCTGAAGGAACTGTTAGAAAGCTTTATGCGAAGTCTATTGGGGAAAATGCTGTTCACGGATCTGATTCTGCTGCTTCTGCTGAGAGAGAATTAGCGTATTTCTTCGAAAAAAATGAGTTAGTTGATCGTTTCTAATTTATATTAATAATCAATAACATATATTTAAGGGATCTCATTGAGATCCCTTTTCTATTACCTCTATTTGTGCTATTAATAAGTCTATATAAGGCATTAATAATAATGTTTTAAATAATATTTATTTCAAAAAACAACTTAAGTTACTGAAATTTCAAGAACTAAAAAATTTAACAAGCCTGTAATAATTTCAATCGGATTGAGATTATTAACCATATGCGTTATCACTATATAAAGTAATGCAAAGACTTATTAAGGATTATTATGTTTGAAACCGGAAGTTATGTAGTTTGCCCAGGACATGGTGTTGGTCAGGTAGTAAACATTGAGACCAAAACCTTGGGAGATACGGAAAAGCAATTTTACATTGTTAAGATTATCTCTAATGGTATGACCGTTATGGTGCCTTCTGATAAAAAAGATGGTCTGCGAGAATTAGTTTCAACTGGAGAAATTGAAGACGTCTTTAGCCTGCTTAGAGATCATGAAGTAAAAGTGGATAATTCAACCTGGAACCGTAGGCACAGAGATTATTTGGCCAAAGTTAAAACAGGTTCATTAATAGAAATAGCCGATGTTCTAAGATCTTTATTCCTACTTAAAAATATGAAAAAACTGTCTTTTGGTGAAAGAAAAATGATGGATCAGTGTAAAGATTTGATCATTAAAGAAATTGCCATCTCAACTGGAAGTGAAGAGAAGAATATTGACGGTAAAATTGATTCATGTTTCGACGACTAAGTCTCTTTAATTACAATTCCTAATAATGACAAACGAAGGTAAAGCCTGTATATCTTAAGTGATTATAAGCATTTCAGGAGTACCTATGACAGTTCGTGTTAGATTTGCCCCGTCCCCAACTGGGCATATTCATATTGGTGGTGTAAGAACCGCTCTCTACAATTATATTTTTGCTAAGGCCATGGGTGGAAGTTATATCCTGCGAATTGAGGATACAGACCTAGAGCGAAGTACAAAAGAATTTGAAGAATCACAATTATTAGATATGGCCTGGATTGGGCTAGAACACGATGAAGGGCCTGGAGTCGATGGGGACTATGGCCCTTATCATCAGTCTCAAAGAATGGATACCTATCATAAATATGCTCAGCAATTATTAGATGAGGGTAAAGCTTTTTATGATTTTTGCTCAGACCAAGAACTGGAAGAGATGTCTCGTAAAAACAAAGAAGAAGGTGCTCCACCATATACTGGTAAATGGAAAGATCCTGCTCATTGGGATGAAGCGAAGGCAAAAATCACAGCAGGGGAAAAAGCACCTATTCGCTTTTTAGTACCGGCCAAAGATGTATGCTTTACTGATCATGTAAGAGGCGAGGTCAAGTTCCCTGAAGGCATGGTTGGAGATTTCGTAATCATGCGTAGTAATGGTATGCCTACCTATAACTTTTGTAATGTTATTGATGATCACCTTCATAAAATTACTCATGTTATTCGAGGGGAAGATCATGTTAATAATACTTTGAGACAGGTTTTAGTTTATGAAGCTATTGGAGCAGAGCTACCTGAATTTGCCCATGTTTCTTTATTGATTGGAGCTGACAGACAAAAACTATCTAAGCGTCATGGTGCAACTTCTGTGAAACAATATAGAGAAAGTGGTTATTTACCTGAGGCATTGGCAAATTATCTATGTTTATTAGGCTGGTCACATCCAGAAGAAAAAGATGTGTTTACTGTTGAGGAATTGGCCAACAAAGATGTATTTAGTTTGGGACGTTTTTCCAAATCTCATGCTGTTTATGATATTGAAAAATTAAAATATATTAATGCCCAACATATAAAGCGACTATCAGTTGATGAGCTACACCTAAGAGTTGCTGAGTTTATGGAAGAAGACTCTTATTATCATAGGCAAACAGGCGAGTGGCAAAAAGCTTTTGTTGGATTGTATCAAGACAAAATTCAACTCTTACCAGATTTGAATGAAAAAATTAAAGATATCACTCGCGAAGTGGTTGAACCAAGTAATGAACTAGAAGAAATTTTATCTTGGGAAACGACCCCTGCAATTAAGCAGTATCTGGCGAGCGAATTAGAGAAAACGACTGGTGATTATGTAGATGCTGATACTTTTAGTCAGTGGATGGATTATTGTAAAAAAGAGTTGAAGATCAAAGGCAAGCCACTTTTTATGGGCTTTAGAGGAGTTCTTACCGGGCAAAACCACGGGCCAGATTTAAAAGTACTTATCCCACTAACTCCTGTTGCAAATCTTAAAAAACGAATTGAAAGCTTATAATTAGGATTAAAAATGTTTGATAAAGAGAGAGTTCCCACTAATAAAAAAGAGCATCGCAATTTTATTGAAAATATTATTGCTGCAGATTTAGATGCTGGAAAACACGATGGTTGGGTGATTACCAGATTTCCCCCAGAACCAAATGGTTTCTTACACCTGGGGCATTCCAAAGCAATCTGTTTAAACTATGGTCTTGCTTACAATAACGAACCAAAGTCTCGTTTCCATCTTCGTTTTGATGATACCAATCCTGAAAAAGAAGAAACGAAATATGTTGAGGCCATTGAAGAAGATGTTAAATGGTTAGGCGCTGATTGGGATGGCAATCTCTTTTTTTCTTCGGATTATTTTGATCGCCTTTATGAATTTGCAATTGAATTAATTGAGAAAGGCTTAGCTTATGTAGATGATCAAACACCTGATGAGATCACTGCAACTCGTGGAAGTTTTGAAAAGCCAGGAACGAATTCACCTTATCGTGATAGAACGATTGAAGAAAATTTAAAACTTTTTTCAGAAATGAAAGAAGGAAAATACAAGGATGGGGAAAAAGTCCTAAGGGCCAAAGTTGATATGGCCTCACCATTTATGTGCATGCGTGATCCCATCATGTATAGAATTAAACATGCCCATCATCATCGAACAGGAGATAAGTGGTGTATCTATCCTATGTATGATTACACACATGGGCTAAGTGATGCCATCGAAGGAATTACTCATTCTCTTTGTACTCTTGAGTTTCAAGATAATCGTCGTATTTATGACTGGTTTGTAGAAAATGTAACGGCCCCGGCACGTCCACATCAATATGAGTCTGCCAGATTAAACTTGGATTATACCGTGATGAGTAAGAGAAAACTTTTACAGTTGGTGCAGGAAAATCATGTGGATGGCTGGGATGATCCGCGTATGCCAACTATTAGTGGGGTTCGTAGAAGAGGATATCCAGCTGCTGCAATTTGGAATTTTAATGAGCAAATTGGGGTAGGAAAACAAGATAGTGTTATTGAGTTTTCAATTTTAGAAGCAAATGTGCGGGATGAATTAAACCGTACGACCAAACGTTGTCTAGGTGTTTTGGATCCAATCAAAGTTACTATAACGAACTGGGAAGGTGAGAATAAGGAAATTGAAGCTCCTTTTCATCCACAAGATGAAAGCTTTGGTACTCGTAAAATTAACTTTGGCAAAGAGCTATATATTGAGGCCAGCGACTTTATGTTGGATCCACCAAGTCCTAAAAAATGGTTCCGTCTAGGGCCAGGGCGTTCGGTGAGATTGCGCTATGGATATGTGATTACCTGTGATGAGGTAGTGCAAGATGATGCTGGAAATGTCGTTGAGTTAAAGTGTAGTTACTATGAAGATTCTTTTGGAGGCCAGCAGCCCGCTGCTCTTGAGAAAAAGGTAAAAGGGATTATTCACTGGGTAAATGCGAGTGATGCAAAAGATGTAGAAGTTCGCTTGTACGATCGATTATTTAAACATGAAAATCCAGCAGCTGCTGAAAACTTTTTAAATGAGCTAAATCCTAACTCGCTTACTATTATCAAGGCAAAAGTAGAGCCATTCTTGGGCCAAGCTGGTGCAGGGGAGCAATTTCAGTTCGAGAGGATGGGCTATTTCACTGTAGATACTAAATTAAGTAAAGCTGGAACTCCTGTTTATAACCGAACTGTGACATTAAAAGATTCTTGGGCCAAAAAGAAATAAAATTTTATTAATATATTGGCTAAAAAAAATAGCCCCTGTTTAAAACAGGGGCTTTTTTATTATGAATTTTTTGATATTTCTAGTTACTAGGTTTGAACCAACAAAGTGGTCTTACCCCAATAGTATCTCCAGATGCGCGGTAGCAAACACCGACTGCTTCATCATCTTGATCCACATCTACCATTTCATCAATTGTACAAAGTGCGCCTTGAAAATAAGTATCTAGACGACATTGCGTTTTTGGGTGATTGTGATCAGTTCTAGAAACCTCTTTTGGATCAGGCGTCGTAAAATCTGGGGCCGTTGTCTGACGACTTAAGGCTTGAAAAAGTTTAGCAGTACTTAACCCGGCCATAGAACCTCTTTGGCAAATGACTTGGTCAACTTTGTTAGAGAATTGCTCTGCACATTTTGATACTACAGCTTCAGGTACATTCATTTTAGCAACAACTTGTTTGCTATTTCCTTCTGCTCTAAAGACCTTTCTTAAACATTTTAGAGTTGCAAAATAATCAGCTTGTCCCTCGTTACTTGCCCAACGAGTTCCAAACCAAGAGGTTTTTTTAGGAGCTCCACCAATATGGTGACCTAATTCGTGACAAACAACTAGAGCAAAACCATCTTCGGTAATAGCGCTATGTCTGGCAAGACCACCGAACATTGCTACACTCCAGGTATCACCTTTTCTCTGGGCATAGGCATTAACAGTTCCATCTTCCCAGTTTCTCTCAACCTTTAGTGTTCCACCTAAACTACTAACGATTGGTTCGTAGATTTTAAGAACTTTATCAATGACAGCGTTAAATCTAGCCTCGCTCATTGAGTTGATGCTTTTGTTTGAAGTAGAGATCCAAAGATCATTTTCTGGCAATAAACCTTCAGTGCCATCAATTGTACACGTAAACCCTGAAACAGTGGCCAGCATCGTAACTAATGCAATTAATTTCTTAAGCATATACCCTCCATGAGCATAGAATTAATTTTGTGTTTTTTTGATTTGTGAATTTTACTTTTTCAAATTCCTTTTCAGGAGAATATTCTTACGTTTTCATCAAGTACTGTCTAGTAATAAAGGACTATGTAAGTTAATGTTTGTTTTGTGTTATAAGCTTACTAATAAGGGGTGCGCGATGTATAAATTGATTTTTTACGTACCGGAGCAATATGCTGAGAAGGTTAAAGAGGCGATTTTTGCAACTGGTGCCGGCACCTTGGGTAATTATTCATGTTGCAGTTGGCAAACTTTGGGGCAAGGGCAATTTAAGCCTTTGGCGGGGGCAAATCCAAGCATTGGAAGCCAAGGAAAGTTGGAAAAATTAGCTGAACTTCGAATTGAGATTCTTTGCTTGGAAGATAATATTCGCCAGGCGGTTGGGGCCCTAAAGCTTACTCACCCCTATGAAGAAGTCGCATTTGAGATTGTAAGTATTGAAAATCATAGATTTTAGCAAGTCAGACTAAAGTACTTTAGTAAAGCTCCGATAAGCAAGTTGATAAGTATTCTAAGGAGCTTTTGTGAAATCACTGCTTGTCATTTTCTTTCTCTTTTTAAGCACTGCTTTTGGGCAGGGAGTTAAGAAAAATTTTAAGAAGAAAATGTTTAAAACACCACTTAGAGAGATTTCAGTGATAGTCACTGATGATGGATTTTATCCAAATAAAATCATGGCCTTTCAAGGGGAAAAAGTGCGTTTTTATATCACTTCTACTTCTAAGAAAAGCCAGTGCTTTGTCTTACAAAAACATGAAATATTTGTGGCCGCAGAAAAAGGCGTGGTAAATGAAGCGGAGGTCATCGTTGATCATCCGGGTCGTTTTCGCTTTTACTGTCCTTCCTCTAAGTTTAATGGTCATTTTACTGTATTTGAAAAATTCAGTTCTGAGCAAGAGCAGGCTCGGGGCGTGGCCAGTGAATCTGAAGAGGGCCAAGTTAAGCATTGGATTCCGAGGGATTACGATTAATGAGCGATTTTTTACGGGATATAATTGATTCACAACTTGCACCGATTAAGGATCTCTTAGATGATCCAACTGTTTCTGAAGTTATGATCAATGGTGCTGGTAATATTTTTATTGAAAAAAATGGTCTTGTCGTAAAAGCACCTAATAAGTTTTCAGATGAGCATACTCTACAAGCGGCGATGATTGCTATTGCCCGAAGTGTAAATCGAAACTTAGATAAAGATAACCCTCGGCTTGATGCCAGACTTCCTGATGGTTCCAGAGTAGCTGTTGTCTTAGGGGATCTAGCTCAATGTGGAACAGTCTGTGCCATCAGAAAATTTAAACAAGAAAAATTAAAATTATCGGACTTGGTCAAGTTTGGAGCAATCTCTCAAGATGCGGCAAGATTTTTAAGTCGTACTATGTATATCGGAGTTAATACTTTGGTAAGTGGTGGTACGGGCTCTGGTAAAACGACGATGCTTAATATTTTGGGATCAAGTATGCCTGACACTCAGAGATTGTTGGTCATAGAAGACTCTTCGGAATTACAAATTCATGCAGATCATGTGGTATATTTAGAGGCGCAAAAAGCTGACCCCGCAGAGGGAAAAATAGATGTTAGTATTCGTGATTTAATGGAGTCAGCTTTGAGGCTTAGACCTGATCGAATTATTGTTGGGGAGGTCCGAGGAACTGAAGCGTTGGATCTTCTTAATGCAATGGGGACGGGCCATGACGGTTCTATGGGAACAGTTCATGCCAACGGACCTAGTGAAGCTTGTACCAGAATGGAGACTCTTTGCATGATGGGGGAAACTAAAATTCCTGCGGATGCCATTAGAAAAATGGTAGGTTCGGCCATTGATTTAATCGTGCAGTGTAACCGTTATCATGATGGGGGAAGAAGGACTTCGCATATTTCAGAAGTTCTGGGCGTTGATCAATACGGGCGATATATCACTCGCGATATCTTTCGCTGGATTCAAACCGGAAAAGACCCTGAAACTAAAAAATTGGTTGGTGAAATGGTTCCTTGTGGATACGTTCCAACTTTTTATGATAAGTTTGTATCTAACAATCTCGATATCAAGAAATCTATGTTCAAACCTCCTCAGTGGGCCGTCCCCCAACTGTTAGCAGAAAGAAAAAAAGCCGCCTAAAGGTGCCAGGCACCTTTTGGTAGAGGTTTGCGTCATATTTCACAAATGAAAAACTCTTGTGCTGTTTTATGTCATTTGCTGACGATTTCGTTTGATTGTTGCATAGCTTAGTTCATGGGAAGATCAAACTTAATTAGAACTCATTTATATCCTTATCATGTCACCACTCGAACAAATAACAAAGAATGGTTTGAAATACCGCTGAATGAAGTTTGGAAGATGTGCCTTCATTCACTAAGTCATGCTAATTCAGTACACTCTGTTGAAATAATAGCTTTTGTTTTAATGGCCAATCATTATCATTTAATTGTTCGAACACCTGATAAGAACTTAGATAAATTTATGTATGAACTTAATAAGCGATTAAGCTTACTTATAAGGACTAGAACAAAGCGTATAAATCAAGTCTTTGGAGGGCGGTATAAATGGTGTCTGATACGTTCTCAAACTTATTTTTACAATTGCTACCGTTACGTATATCAAAATCCTGTAAGGGCAAACTTAACGAAAAAGTGTGAGAATTATCCTTATAGTACCTTATTCAGTATTGTAAAAAATCATCCTCTTCCTTTCCAGCTTGTTGATGCCTTTGGCTTTAAAGATGAATTTGCTCTTCATTGGTTAAATGAAAAGGTATCTCAAAAAGAAATTGAATCCATTCGCAAAGGACTAAGAAGATCCGAACTTAGCCAGCTTGTAGATCGTGGAACTCGACAAAAAATATGCCCCCTCTCTTGACGCGGCGTCGCTACCAAAAGGTGCCTGGCACCTTTATGATAGCTAAAAAAACTTGGGAGGAGAATATGTCAAAGATAAGTAAGATTATCGCGCGTCAAATATTAGATTCAAGAGGTAATCCAACTGTTGAAGTTGAAATGCATACTGAGGCAGGGGCAAATGTATTAGCTTCAGTTCCTAGTGGAGCAAGTACTGGATCCAGAGAAGCTTTAGAGTTAAGAGATGGGGATAAGTCTTATTATATGGGAAAATCTGTTCGCAAGGCCATTACTAATATTACTGAAAAGATAGCTCCAAAAGTTATTGGTATGGAAGTAAGTGATCTACGTGCCATTGATAATACCATGTTAGAAATAGATGGAACTGATTTTAAAACTAATCTTGGGGCGAATGCGATGTTGGCCGTATCTATGGCCGCTTGTCGTGCGGGAGCTCAGGAAGCGAAACTTCCTCTATATGAATATTTAAATAAAAATTTAAACTGTCCTAATGCTTGTGGGTATATGAGACATCCTGCTCCTTTAATGAATATCATTAATGGAGGAGAGCATGCTTCAAACAATCTTGATATTCAAGAATTTATGATTGTACCTCATTTACATGGCAAACCATTTTCTGAAAATCTAAGAGCTGGTGTTGAGGTCTTTCACAATCTAAAAAAAGTACTTGCAGATAAAGGTTACTCTACAAATGTTGGTGATGAAGGTGGGTTTGCTCCTAATCTCCAGTCACAAGACGAGGCATTTACTTGTATTAAAGAAGCGGTGGAAAAAGCTGGGTATAAATGGGGTGATGAGATTTCTGTTAGTTTAGATTGTGCAGCCTCTGAGTTCTACGATAAAGATAAGCAAGTTTATAGAATGGATGGTAAGGAATTTACCACTGATGAACTTATTAAATATTATGAGAATCTAGTAAATACTCTTCCTATCTATTCAATTGAAGATGGACTTGACGAAAGTGATCACGCAGGTTGGACCAGATTAACTCAAGCACTTGGTGATAAATGTGTATTGGTAGGTGATGACCTATTTGTAACTAATGCCAAAATTTTCGGAGAGGGAATTAAAAATGGTGAGGCCAATGCTATCTTAGTTAAGATCAACCAGATTGGTACGATATCTGAGACATTTGATACATTAAAGCTCGCTTATGAGTCCAATTACAAAACCATCATTTCCCATCGCTCAGGTGAAACTGCCGATCATTTTATCGCTGACCTTGCCATTGCTTCGGGGGCCGGCCATATTAAAACTGGTTCTGCCAGTCGTTCGGATAGGATTGAGAAATATAATCAACTACTGCGAATTGAAGAGTATATGGAAAATACTGCAAAGTATGATCCTATTAAGTAATTGAAAATAAAGAGCAATATCTGGGGCCATGACGGCCCCATTTTTTTTGCTTGCTAAAGATCTATATTAAAAACTAGAATATATTAGTGGGTTAATGGTGACCCAATCAACCTCAAAGGAATGGGGTGTTCTATGGCCAAGTTTTTCGTCGGTTTAAACTTTTCAAGCGATGGCCTTTTATCTCGAAAGATAACCGGTTTTCGCAAACGCTTTGATCCCAAGTACAATCATTACTGTTTTCCGCACATGTCGATGTTAGCTCCCTTTGAAATATTTGATCGGGACGTAGATGATTTGGCAGAGACTTTAAAGGAAGAAATGGAAACATTTTTCTATGGTAAATCAGAGACGCCAAAACTCGCTTTTACCGGAGTGGGAGTGCACGAATACAAAAGAAGGCATTTACTCTATCTCAATCCTTCCTATTGCTCTGATTTGGAATTTTGCTCTGAGGTTGTTTTAGATATTTGTAAGTCTTTTATCCCTCGTTCGATAAAATACAAAGAAAATAAGCGGCAATTTTTACCTCTTGGGGTTTTTAGTTATGAGACGGAACTGCATGACGTTATTGCCCATGCCAAGACTGAGTTTCAGCATAATGGTGAGCTGCCTATCGAGAGTATCAGCCTTTATCAAAATAAAATGGGGCTTTGGGTAGAAAAAGAAATCCTGGTTAATTTTGAGGAAAATGAAGTTCGCTTTTTACAATTAAATAGTTCATCCATATAATTTAATTAATGAAAAAATTATTATGGGTAAGTATCGCAGTTGTAGCATATGTGAACAGTGCTTATACACAAGTGTCCTATATCCCTTTTTCTCAGACCTTGTATAAAGGCGGGATTCAGTTTCAAGCTTCCGCAGAATATTACAATACTCAATCCATTGCCGATGTTAATGGGCAAACAACTGCTGCTTCAGATGGCTTTGCTTATATGCGTGTTGATGGCGATCTTTCTTTTATGTATGGAATGACTGATTACTTACAACTGATGCTGGGGGTGAGAAGTCGTTATATAAGTACTGATCTCACCGCCGATTATGGTACGGCCGTGCAAACGCGAAAATTTTCTACCTTGGGAGTAGAGTCTACTCTTATTGGTTTCAAATATAGTTTTCCAGAGATGACTGGATTGAAGTACGCGATTGAAGGATATTACCGCTCTCCTAATCATAGTAATGATCTTTATACAGATGGAACTGTGCCAGATACTGTTGCTCTTGGTGATGATAGTAGGGCCTATGCTATTGCTGTGGATTTGGATTATAGAAGCATATCTAATAATTACTTGGATGCGCATATTGCCTATCGTTCACCAGCTGACTATTTGGCCCACGAGATTTTTGGTAAGTTTCAAGCCGGGCTTGCGTGGAAAACATTTGCTATGTACGGGGGGATAGAAACAGTTATTTCCAGAAATAATAGTGCTTATTCGGATAATCCTTCTACTATCCCAAATGTTTTTCAAGGGTTCTCAAATGAGTTTGTGAGTGTCAATCGCTCCTGGACTGCGCCTTATGCGGGGGTAAATTTTAGTATTGAGAAAAAGTGGATGCTAACACTGCAATATGCTCAAGACACAGCTGGAAAAAGTACAAGTCTTGATCAGAGAGTCTTAATTGGACTGACTCATCGTTCGGATAAGAAAGTTTCAGAGTATTCAAAGCATAATAGTAAGTTCAAGCAATATCGCATCGAAGGTAGAGTGATTAAACTTTCTAAAACTCGCCGTATCGTAATCGTTGATCAAGGAATCACTAGTGGGCTAAGTAAGGGGATGAGGGTCGATTTTTATCATAATAATTTTAAGGGCATAAATAAGATAATTGCCAGTGGAATTGTTGTTAAGGCCAAGTCTTCCCGCTCTTTAGTTAAAATAACAAAAAAATACTCGCGTAAAAGAGTTGAGGAAGGCACTGTGATTAGGGCCGATCAAATACTAGAATAAACTGACTAAATTAATTGGCATAGTTTTAGTTTAACCAGTTAAATTTCCGGGAAAATTTAGTCAATATTTGAGAAATTTCAAAAAGCAATTACAATTAAACTATATAAAAAAGGAATAATAATATGTTTAAAGTATCATTGCTGACTGCAGTTCTAGTTTTTTCTTCGCTGACACAGGCCAAGGAATTCTCAAACGGATTCATTAAATTTGAATTACCTGCTGGTTGGCAGTGTGTAATTGAGGGGAGTGAATGGGTTTGCCAAAGTGAAAACCTAGAACGTAAAAAAGAGGCCATCATTATTCTTGCCGCTAAAAAACGTGGGCCACAAGATACTCTGGCCGAATATATGGCCTATTTAAAGCAGGCCAAAACTTATTCTTTACCAGGTGGAAAAACTCAAAGATCAGAACCTAAAACTGTAGATAAAAAAGTTATTAATGGGCTTCCTTGGATTGATGCCCTTCATATGGCCTCTGAAGTGCCAGGTTTTTACACTCGCTATCTGGCAGCAACCAAGGCAGATATCGGAGTGGCCGTAACCTTCTCTGTTACCAAAAGTCTATACAGTGCTTATAAAGAAATCTTTGACTCTGTCATTTCCTCTATGCGTATTATTCGTCAAACTAATATCCAGTTGTCGGGAGTTGGTAAAATCAAACCACGTGCCGCTACTGATAATATTGGAGAGGTTACCTTTGATCCTGTTGATGACCAGGCGAATATTGGCTCAGTGAGCTCCAAAACTCGTAAAGGTGAAGGCGGCAGTGAAGAAGACTTACTTATTTTCCTTGTTTTGGCCGGGATCGTTGCCTTTGTTTTTTATAAAAAGAAAATGGCCAACAAAGGTTCAAAGAAAACTAAGAAAAAGCGCTCCTAGAGCGTAATTATAAAATTTGCCAAGATATTTTGCTAATAGATTTAGGGCCCGTTCAATAAAATCAACCGATTAACTGAACTGGCCCTTTATTTTTAAAGTGTTGCAGTAAAATTGAAAGAAATGGATTTTATTTGAGGATTTGATTATGAAAGATGCGTTCAAACTTTTAGCTATGGCCTTCATCAATGCAATGATTTTGATGACTCTTATTTTAGCGCCAGTTCCTGGGATAAATGGTGGCGATTCAATTAGTGCTTATGCTGAAAGCAGTGACTCTGATTCTAGTTCCAAAACTTCTGATAAGGGATGCGAAGACGATGGGGCCCAACCGAGTAATGACAAAGTTTACCGACCTGGTTGTCAATTTAGTAAGGATTTATCAAAGACCGATTTGAAGGATGCCTACTCGGAAGGGATGGTCGGAATAATAGAGCAATTTGTGGGTGCTGCCTTTGCGATGGTTGGGGTGACCTTGTTTTTTAATCCCATCTCACAAATAGCGGCAATGTGTCCACAGAATGTAGGGGCGGCAATCACTTTTCCGATTGTTCAAGTAGGTTGTTTAACCTACGTACTAGGTGAGGTAGCTGCAAATAGTGAATTTAAAGAGGCATCAAAGATTGCCGTAGATAAGCAGTTCTCTGCAAGAAAAGCTACTGAGTACGATCGTTCAGGAAATAAAGAAGCCCGTGCGAAAGGGAGAGAACAAGCTAAGAAAAATCAAGAGGCCAATAATAAACAATTAGCTGCTTATGATGCTCTGGAAGAAATTTATTCTAAACAAGCCTCGGGACTGAAGAAAAAAGTTATGGGAGCGACGCTGGCCGAAGTGGCATTTGTTACGGCAACTGCATTAGAAATTAAAAATATCATGGGAATGGAAGCCAGCTGTACCGCCTTTAAAGCAGAGACAAAGACTAAGGACGAGACCTTGCGAGGGCAACTTACTGGAGATATAGCAGCATTAGGATCACAAGGAGCTACTTATTCCAGTAATACAGCAACTGCCGCAATGGCCACGCAGTGTTATGCAGCTCAAACAGGTCTAGCAGGATACAAAAGCTTAATAGACACGCAGACCATGGAAACAATAGCAGAATCAAATGCTGAAGCTGCGGAAGAAGGTACAAAAGCTGCTGCAGACAACGCGGGGATAACAGGATTTTTCAGCAAAATAGTTTCTTCTGTGGTGGGATTAATAACACCTGCACCTAAACATACCGCTGCAGAGGGAGCCGCAAATAAAACTAAAGCTGGAGTTAATGATACCGCAGATGCTGCAAAGAAATCTGAAAGAGCTGCTATGATTTCACAATTCTCTGGTTCACTGGGAGGCTGTCCTCCTGTCGGTCCTCCTATCCTGGCAAAGGTTCAAGCTATTGAGCTAAACAGACAGTTGCCTGCATTTTGTTGTGGAACTCATACTATAAAAGGTGCAACTTTAGATTCGAGTAATTCTCTAACGGCTTATAATGATGAAGTAAAAGATGCGATTACAGTGCTAAATAGTACTTCGGAGATAAGGCTTAAAAAAAATGAAAAATATTATGTAAAAGTCATGGTGGAAAATCTCTTAAAAAGAGTAGCTTATGAAAATATAAAGAGAATTAAAAATATTACACCTCTTGAGCGTATCCAGAAAATAGCGCAATCAGATTCTTATATTCAATATATTATGGATAATCAGGATGCTTTATTAAATGACTCTAACCTAAAAAAAGAATATGAGTATCATTTAAAGCAATTAAAAGAACATGACCCTCAAAATATAGAAGAATTTTTGTTTGCATCAATTTCGCAAGTAAAACAAGAAATGATTATTGCTAGTGCTAATGCTATGGACTTTATGTCCTTGTTAAATTTGGGAGTGAAGGCCGCTGTTTTATATTACCTTATGGGAGATTGGCTGCGCGAAAATGCCTTTCCTAAACCGGTTAATAGGGCCTGGACGTGGGGAATCATGGCCGGAATTACTGCTGTCATCTTAATGTTTAATAGCAAGTCACTGAAGGAAGCTGAGAAAAGACGTGATCTTGTTAGAAAAGAACGTGAGCGGTTTTTGGCCTCTCACGCAGAGTTAACTCGCTTTGCTCAATATAGTGATCCAAATAAACCAATAACTGGAACGGGGAAGTCCGTTAATGATGGTACTGGCGTTGATGATAGTGGATCAGGTGTTATGCAATGTGCAGTTGCAAAAGGTAATGGCTTTGCACCTGCTCTTTGTCCTTCTGTCATTCCAAGAAAGAGAATTTCACTTACTTCTGGACGAGGACTTAGAAGTCTAGCTGGAAAAAATGAACTAGGTGCTTTAAATGCTCTTGAAACAGCAAGTTTTGCAGCTGGTACTAAGGGGATGAATAGTAAGTCGGATGCATTAAGTGATGCATCTCTTGGAAGTATATCCAGTATGAGCAAGGCCATAAAAAAGCAGAATGAAGGATTAATTAAAAAGTACGATAAGCTTCAAAAAGATAGGGCCAATAAATTAAAAAATAAGAGAGCAAAACCAATCTCTCTGGCCAAAAGTATGACAAAGTTTAAAAAACTATATTCGGGAGATCCAAATTCAAGCGCTGTTAGTTCAATGCAACTGCCTTCAGGGACTGCTTCTCTTTCAGATAAACTAGAAAAACTCAAGAAAAAGAAAGCTGCCGAATACCAGCCGCAAAACTTTAAAGCTAAGGACTTTCAGGGCGGGACAGCGAAAAGTGATTTTGACTTTGATGTTTCCGGTGGAGAAGGTGGAACAAGTATTGCCGAAGGGGAAAGTGCTACGGGTAGCGATACTGGACAAGCCTTAGAAGACTTTGTGCTTGATGATGCTGGCATTAATGAGAAGCCCCATGTAAATATCTTTAAGCTCATCTCCAATCGCTATTTTATTAAGTACCCTGCGCTGTTAAACGAGCGTCCTTCTAAGAAAAAATAAGAGTTGATCATAAGTAATCTAAACCGCCATTAAATTTTGGCGGCTTAGAATTACTATCTGCTGTAAGAACTTGAAATTACGATCGTTTTTAGAAAATTAGCCTCTAAGTCCTGATAAATGAGACAATAGTTTAGTAAAACTCTCATTTTGCCGATAAGTCGGTGAGGTATGTTTATGAAAAAACTAAGTTTCAAAATAGCTTTTCCAATGGCCTTGATGCTTCTCACTTTAGAAGTGGGTGCCACAGGTGTGGGGGTAGTAGGCGATAGCAATAACCAGTCTGGCAATACCCAGGAGTTAGAATCTACTTTAGGTGATAACCCGCTTGTTTCAACTATTTCTAAATCAATGGAACCAGATGTAAAAAAGAATTTTAATGAGTGTATGGCGAAAGAAGGAAACGCTGGGCAAAACAGCAATCAAGAACCAGTATATGAAAAATGTAGAAAGGAAGCTGAAAAGCATGCATCACAGACTGGGGCTCCCGCGATGGCCGTTGCAATAGCGAAACAAGGGGATAATGAAATCTCTTCGGAAGTTGAAACTGTTCTGGAGCAGATTCGTTCAAATCCGCAGAATGCGATTGTTATGCGAGTCTATACCGCCTTGGAAAAATTAAATTGTATGTATTATTATGAAAACATATCTGGAAATGAAGATGCTGGAAGATATTTGAAAAGAGACTTTTACGATGAGATAAGCAATCCTCAATTAACCGATCCTAAAATGATTTCCAGTGTAAATGAGTGTGCACAATTTTTTGCCTCAGACTATATGGAGGCTCAAGAAATAAACTTTAAAGATCCACAGAAAATTTGTAATGAAATTTTAAAGCATTCTGATAATATTGATCATTTTAGACAATATGTTACAACTCCTAATCAGACGGGGAGTGTTTGTACTCAGTCTCGAGGGATGAGTGCTACTGGAGCCCAACAAGCAGGTGCTACAGCTCAGTCAGGCTCAGGTGGAGTACGTGGTGAATGTAGACAAGCTCATAGCAATGTAAAAAAACTATTTGCTCTTGGTGGAGAGAATTCATTGATGGAAAAATATGTTTCCGAAAGACTTGCAGGTTGTATTTCTTTAAATGCATTATCATTAAGAGTTAAAGAAAATGATAAGGATATCAGCCAGGGGATAATGAGCTATGCCTCAATTGATAGTAATGCGGAGACAGGGAAAGGGATTGTGTGTGTGGCCAAAAATAGAGCTCTTGCGAATCCTCCTTATGCGGTAGACTTTGCTGGCTGTGTTCGGGCGGTGCAGTGGTATAACGGCTTCGCTTTAAGTAATGATCTCGTCTTGCCTGTTGTTGGTTCAGGATATGAGGCGGTTAAAGGCGCTGATATACAAAGTGATGCTATGAAGGATTCTGCTAAGGGGGGAGTTGACTCTCAAACAGCGGGCTTTAAAGCTCAGAAGCGAATCTATAAAGAAAAAGCAAATGTTGAAACAGCGAAAGCCGCAATGGAGACAGCTCGTGCCGTTGCCATGTTTGCCAATATGGCGAGCTTTCCATCACCTAAAGTTGTTTCTGAAGAGTGGTGTGTTAAGGGAAAAGAAAATAGTTATAAATTGGAAAAAGAATTTTCATGCTCGCTCGTGCGTATGTATGAGTTAAACCGAGGAGAAATGGAACAAGCTTTATTTCCTAATCAACATGTAAAAGACAAATTACTTCAAACAGGGGCCCTCGCTTTATCTAAAGCTATAGTCGCTGCAATTACAGCAAGTATTTATAGAAAACAGTCAAAGATGGTAGGGAAAGTTGAAGAGGCATTAAAGGAAGCCGAGTTTAATCAACCGGAAGCCGCCGCCGGGCTGGATTTAGGTCCAGCGTTCTGTGATCAGAATCCAGGTTCACCAAGCTGTGGTGGTTCAGCTGCTGGCAGGATAAATGCTGGTGGCGTGGACATTGGTTTTGCTGGAGGCGGAATGCAAGGTAATGGAAATATTGGTTTGGAAAGTGGCGAGCTGGACTCATCTACTGGAAGTGGAAATTCAGCGATTGCAGATGGAGCTCCACAGAAGGAAGCATTAAACAATATTCTAGGCTCTAGTGATGGAAGTAAAAGTACCAACGGTTTTAAAAAGGTTGCTGCTGCCAAAGTTGGTGGATCTAGATCAGGTGCCGGAGGTGGCGGAGGCGGCGGAGGCGGCGCTCTTGGAGGCGGTGGTGCCGGAGGTGGTGATGATAGCACCGGTGGTGCTGGTGGCCCGCGCGGACCCGCAAGTATGGATGGAGATAAAGTAAAAGCGACCTTTCAAAAGGGGGGTAATAATATTAGAAGTGGTGGAACAATTGGACAAAGAAAGAAGACAGATAATCCATTTGCTTCTCTAGGAAGAAAACGTGGCCCAAGTGGAAAAGGTGTCACAATTGATGACAAGAATTTACACCCGAAAAAGGTAGGATTATTTGAAACGATTTCTAAGCGCTACGCTAAGGTTGCTGCTGATAAAAGAATCGCGATAAAATAATAATCAACTTCACATCTGCGTAAAAACTGGCCATAATGAAGCTAATCTTACGGAGATAATATGTCAGAGCCTACTAAATTTGAATATCAGATTCAAATCCTGGAATATCATTTAGATACATTTGGACACGTGAATAATGCCGTTTATTTTGAACTGTATGAACAAACACGTTGGGATTTTATTACAAAAAATGGTTATGGATTAAAAGAAGTACATGAACGTCAGCAGGGCCCCGTGGTTTTAGATGTGTCCTGTCGTTTTAAACGCGAGTTAGTCAATCGTGAGATGATTACCATCAAGTCTCAATCGGAGCCGTGGAAGGGAAAGATTGGTCGAATAAAGCAAGAAATGTACAAAGCGGATGGGACATTGGCCTCAGATGCCACTTTTACTTTTGGTTTTATGGATTTTGCGAAAAGAAAACTAATTGATCCTCCTTTGGAGTGGTTACAAGCCATTGGTTTAGCTGAATAAAAAAGGGCCCCAATTGAGGCCCTTATCTTATCTTCGAATTATGGTACTAATATTTAGAAATTATCATAGCAAACACCAGTGTTATAGTCGTAGTCATAACAGTTATCCGCTGAATCATTATAATCATAGTCATCATAGTCATCATAATCATCATAATCATTATAGTCATAGGTCGGAGTTGAATAGTCGTAATATTCATCTCTAAATGTTTCTGCACAGAAATATCTATTATCGAATGCAGAGTAGTTCATACGATCTCTAACTTGAGCACATGAATTATAAGAATTTACACAGGTATTATAATAATAGCTCTCAACAACTCTATGTGTGTAAGTATCAACTAATTGATAGTTACACGTATCATCCCATGAATAACGGTGACGGTAACCATTGTAAACATAGTAAGGATAGCCATCAATAAAATGGTATCCATTAGTTAGGGTAGAAGGATAAAAGATCCAATTTATATAAATGAATCTACTAAAGGTGCTTCTTAAAGATATATAATAATCCCTAGGAGTAAATCTTCTTGCATGATTTACACGATAAACATAGGGAAGGTGAATATATCTTGTATAAGTTCTGCGAGTATAGCGGTATGGATTGTGATATCTTCTTGTTCCATAGTTGCTTCTTGTTGGTCTTCTTCTTAAGTAATTATTTGGTCTAGGTCTTCTTGTTACTGGCCTATTAGGTCGATGCGTACGGGGATCCCTTCTCATTGGAGGGCTTTCTGGACGCTGATGTCTTGTTGGGCGAGGACGAGTATTACG
>JBFEUX010000197.1:0-5529 GCA_041547255.1 Bacteriovoracaceae bacterium | reverse complement strand
GTGGGGTACTTCAAGGTGATGTAAAAGATGTTCTTTTACTAGATGTAACTCCATTATCACTTGGTATTGAAACTCTGGGTGGTGTTATGACTAAGATCATCGAGAAAAATACAACTATTCCTACTAAGAAGTCTCAGGTGTTCTCAACTGCTCAGGATAATCAACCTGCGGTCTCGATCCACGTACTTCAAGGGGAAAGAGAATTCTCTAACGATAACAAAACTCTTGGTAGATTCGATCTAACTGGAATTGCTCCAGCGCCAAGAGGTGTTCCTCAAATTGAAGTTGAATTCAACATTGATGCTAACGGTATCATCAACGTTTCTGCTATCGACAAAGCAACTGGTAAGAAACAAGATGTTGTGATCACTTCAGGTTCAGGTTTGAGTGAAGAAGAAATCGAAGCAATGGTTAAAGATGCTGAAGCCAATAGAGATGCTGACCACAAAAGAAGAGAAGTTGTTGATGCCAGAAATAACTTAGACTCTTTAGTATTCTCTACTGAAAAAGCAATGACTGATGCTGGAGACAAAGTACCAGCTGATAAGAAGACTGAATTAGAAGCCGCTTTAACTGAAGCTAAGTCTAAACTTACTTCTGAAAGTCTAGACGAAATTAAAGCAGCAACTGAAAGGTTACAAAATACTGCTCACGCAATGGCGCAAGATCTTTACGGACAGCCAGGAGCTGGAGCTGAAGGTGCACCGGGCGCAGAAACTGCTGATGCAGGAGCTGCCGGAAGTACTCAAGCAAAAGATGACGACGACGTTGTAGACGCAGATTTTAAAGAAGTATAATAACGTGCCAGGCACCTTTTGGTAGAGTTCCGCATCATTCAGGTGACGCAGCCCTCAACCAAAAGGTGCCTGGCACTTTTAAGGAAGAATATGAGCAAAAGAGATTACTACGAAATATTAGGTGTTCAAAAAAGCGCAGGTAAAGATGAGATTAAGAAAGCTTATCGAAAACTAGCGATGAAGTATCACCCAGATAGAAACCCAGATAATGCAGAGGCAGAAGCAAAGTTTAAGGAAGCGTCCGAAGCGGCGGAAATCCTTTTAGATGATCAAAAAAGACAACGTTATGATCAGTTTGGCCATGCCGGTGTCGATGGGCAGTCTGGCTTTGGTGGCGGAGGCTTCCAGGGCGACTTTGGTGATCTCGGAGATATTTTTGGAGACTTGTTCGGTGACATGTTCGGAGGAGGAGGTCCTCGTGGTAGACGTGGTGGGGGTGGACGTACCCGTGCCAGACGAGGTGATGACCTACAAATGACTTTAGATATTTCTTTTGAAGAAGCCGCTTTTGGCTGTGAAAAAGAGGTATCAGTTGTGCGCAACATAGTTAAGGAAGGAACAACTCCACAAACTTGTACGACTTGTAATGGACACGGTGAAATTAGAAGACAACAAGGTTTCTTTACTATTGCTCAACCATGTCCTTATTGTCACGGTACTGGTGAAATAGCAGAAAGAGTGAAAAAGAAAGTAAAACTTTCTGTAAAAGTTCCAGCCGGTATTGATAATGGACAAAGATTAAAATTATCCCAGGAAGGTGATGTTGGTTCGCACGGTGGACCTAACGGTGACCTTTATGTTCAAATAAGAATTGCTGAGCATGCATTTTTTCACAGGGATGAATTTGATGTTCATTGCGATGTTCCAATTACATTTTCACAGGCAGCGTTGGGAGCTGAGCTGGAAGTACCAACCTTAAGTGGTAAGGTTTCTATGAGTATTCCAGCGGGAACTCAGTCTGGTAAAAAAATGCGACTAAAAGGCAAGGGTATTCAGCGTCTGGGTGGTTATGGCCAAGGTGACCAAATTATTACGATTGCTGTTGAGACACCAACTAAGCTAACAGAAGAGCAGAGAGAGATATTTAGCCGCTTGTCCGAGTTGGAGCATACTCATACCAACCCGATGTCACGTGGGTTTTTTGAAAAGGTAAGAGACTTTTTTCATCATTAATATTTGGTGCTTAGCGAAAATATTAAAATATCCATGACAGTACTTGCTATCATAGTTAACATTGTAACATTGTTAATTTAACGTGAAAGGTGCTGTTATTATGCGTAGGATCTTCTTATTATTAAGTTTGGCCATCGTCTTGACCGGTTTTATGCAGAGTTGTTCTGTTGGTATTATTGGTGGTCGTGAATCTTATTCGCCTGAGTTTTTGAAAAAATATGAAAGTGTGCAAATTATTTATCGTGATGGCGATAAAAAGAGGGCCTTAGCAAAATTAGATGCTATTAATGATGAAGTCATTACTGATGCAGAGAAGGCTAAGAAGTACAACTTAAAAGGTATTATTCTTTTTTCCTTACCAGATATTGAAAGAGCGACCGAGAATTTTTTAGTGGCTAATCAATATGTGAGTCGAGATCAGTCTTTATCTAATAATATCAAGTTGAATTTAGCTAGTTCTTATTTTAAGCAGGCGAAATATGATCTTGTCACTAAGTGGTTAGGACAAATAGATACAGACTATCTTAAAGCAAAAGAGAAAATAAGTTATTATAAATTGTCATTCTCAGTTGGCGCACATCTACAAGATCACCGCAGAGTTGTTAATTCACTTATCTATTTAACTCATAATCTAAAAAGCTTTAAACAGTTTGAAGATTACAAGTATAAGGAAATTCTACTCGATCATTTTAAAAAGCTATCTTCCAGTGAACGAATTGATGTTTTAGATAAAAATAAAGATATCAGCCCAGCGACCATTGCATATCTGGCCAAACAAGAGGCCATGAACCGATTTTATAAAGGTGATAAAGGTGGCTCTCAAGATGTCGTGGACTGGATGGGTAAAGAGTTCTCTAGCCTTGAGGATGTGAGATTATTTGTAAGTGATTATAAATACCGTCTTGAAAACTTTTCAAAGATTAATTCCGGGGCAATTGGAATTGTTGCTCCTATTTCTGGTCGTTTTGGCCGTTATGGTAAAAAAATCATTGCAGGAGTTAATACTGCATTAAGTGAAGCAAAGGATGGCCATGGATTAAATCTCTATGTCCGGGATAATAAAAATAATGCATTTTTGGCACGGAATCAGATTAAGGAACTTGCTCTTAAGTATCATGTATCTGCTGTGATTGGTGGATTATTTCCTCACCTGGCAAAGCAAGAATACATGGAAGCTCGCAAGTATGGAATCTTTTATATTTCCCTGTCTCCGGTATATTTACCACGTTCAGAAAAAGATCATTTGTTAGTTGAAGTCCCAGGTTCTGTTGAATCCCAAATCAATGGTATGTTGAAATCTGATGTGTTGGATTATTTTGGAAAGCGTGTTGCTGTTTTGTATCCATGGTCTGATGAAGGAAAAAGTTATGTAAATGAATTGTGGAGTTTGCACAATTCAGAGAAGTTACAGCTAATGGGGGTTAATCATTTTAAAAAAGGTATTTCAGACTATAGAGAACCAATCAAATCTCTTTTAGGTTTAAAATATCCAAGGGAGAGAGAAGAGGAATATCAAATTTGGAATGAAATAAAAAATGTTAATAAACGAAACGTAAGAATTATAAATGTCTTACCTCCTGTTGTTGACTTTGATTGGATTTTAATTCCTTCATTACCGAAAGAGGCCATACAAATTCTACCAACCTTTGCTTTCTTTGATGCCAAAGACTTAAAGTTGGTTGGAGGACCAAGCTGGATTAACAAAAAACTGCAGCGCCAAAGAAAGAGTGTCGATGGCAGAATGTTTGTTATTGGAAATGACACCAAGGCCATTGGGGCAGACTTTATTGAGTTGTATAAAAAGCACAATGGAACAGCTCCCCACTTAGTTGACACCCTTTCTTTTGAAGGTATGAATATTGTGATGAAAGTTCTAGAGGGGCAAAAATTTGATGAAAGAGATGAATTGGTAAAGCGAGTTTCAAACTTTAGCACTCTAAAGGGATTAACCAGCAAGTGGGAACTTGAAGACGGTATTTGGATTAAAGATATGGATATCCTGGAAATTCAACGTTCAGGCATTAATAAAATAAGAATTTAAAAAATTATGCGAAGAGCTTCAATTATCATTTTTTTGGTGACTATCCTGACAGCTTGCGGGCTGAAAGTGACAAGCAAGATAAATGATAACGTGCTTTTAGGGAAATGGAGTCTTTATCGAATTTCCTGCTTTTTAGATTCAGCGGAACAAACAGTTATTGAAAACTATGAAATTGATACTGTCGCCAATATCGTTTTAACTTTTGAAAATAGCAGTTTTAATTATACGGCCGCTGGAGCTTGCTCAACCAGTTCTAATGGGTACTATATAACGGATTTCAACGGAACTAGTACGGGAGTTTTGGATTTTTCTGATATTTTAACTGGAGGAACTAGCTGTACTGAAGATGTTGTTGATAGTGGAAGTAACCTTGTTGGTACGACAACAATTCCCACAACGCTTATCGATTTATATGGAACAGATATTGCCTGGTTGGTTACTAATGATCGGGTAACCATGCAGCTGGACTACTTTACGGATTTTAAGGGATCGAATCATACCAGTGGCTGTGCTTCAATCTGTCATTGTAAAGCCTATTTAGAAAAAACTAATTAGGATATTTAAGATAGTAGAGATCACTTATATTCCTGCCATATTCTTCCAGGTCTAAGCCATAGCCAACAACAAATTGATCATCAATCTGCTTTCCAATGTAATCAGCCTGAATAGGCACCATTCTTTTATAGGGCTTATCAAATAGAGTCAGGATCTCAATACTCTTGGGGCAGCCCTGGGCCAGACGTTCTTTGAGAAAGTGTAAGGCCCTTCCCGTATCAATAATTTCTTCAACAATGAGTACATTCTTTTCCAGGATATTTGTCTTTATATCTTTAACTAAAGTAATCGTCCCGGTGCTTTCTTTTGTTCTTCCAACAGAACCGACTTGGACAAAATCAATATACACCTTAATATCTTTCAGATGTCTAATGAGATCAGATATGAACACGATGCTGCCTTTGAGCATACCAATAATGATGAGTTCTTCGCCCTGGTAACGTTCATTTATCGTTTGTGCTAGTTTTTTTGTGGTAGCTTCAATTTCATTGCGGTCGATATACTCAACAAATTGATCAGAAACGAAATTAGATGGAAATTTATATAACTCACTCATTGAATCACCTTGTAAATGAGCAATTGTAACAACCTTAAATTGTTTTTTAAACTTCTTTTAATTAAACTAAATTTGTCAGGTATATTTTTTACTAAGGACTTTTATTGCCCTAATCTTGTGCAATGAATACCTAAGTGATACATTTTATTACAAATTGCTTTATTTTAAAGGATCTAAAATGTTTAAAAAAGTATTGGATTGGTTTTCAAATGATCTTGCTATTGATTTAGGGACAGCGAACTGTTTGGTTTATGCCAAGGATGGGGGAATTATAGTTAATGAACCCTCGGTAGTCGCAGTTCATGTCGGATATAGAGGAGAACAAAAAGTATTAGCTGTAGGCGACAAAGCAAAAGAAATGCTTGGCCGTACACCAGGTAGTATAAAAGCTATTCGTCCTATGAAAG
>JBFEUX010000023.1:0-21285 GCA_041547255.1 Bacteriovoracaceae bacterium | reverse complement strand
GGACCTGAGAGATTGCGTTTTGACTTTACTCACCCGCAAGGGCTAACTCGAGATGAGTTAAAGCGGGTAGAAACACTTGTGAATCAAGAGATTAAAAAGAATATCAGTGTTGAAGTAAAGCATATGACAAAAGATGAAGCTACGGCCCAAGGAGCGATGGCCTTATTTGGTGAAAAATATGGAAGTGAAGTACGAGTGATTGATGTTCCAGGTTTTTCTATTGAACTTTGTGGGGGAACTCATGTGAATTCAACGGGAGAAATTGGCCATTTTAAAATTCTGAGTGAAGGTTCCCTGGCAAGTGGAGTCAGAAGAATTGAAGCAGTTACCAATGTTGGGGTCTATGATTATGTGGATAAAAAACTGGATATCCTAGAGCAGTTAGAAATTCAATTTAATGCTAAAGATAAATTATTATTAGATAAGTTAACTCACTTACAAGAAAGTCATAATCAAAGTCTTAAAACGATTAAAGAACTTAAAGAGAAAATCCAGTCTATGAATGCTGGTAAAATGTTTGATGACGTCTCTGAACTAGCTAGTGGATTAGTCTATAAGCATATCGCTGCAGGCGATGAGGATAATATTCGAAAAATCGGTGACCTCTTTATTGATAAATATCAGAATGGAGTGGTGCTCATTACCCAGGAGAAGGCAGACAAGTTGGCCGTGCTCTTAAAGACTTTTAAGGGAAATAACAAAGTTAACTGCTCTGATATCTTTAAGGCCACTATGAGCCTATACGGAGGTAAAGGTGGTGGTAAGCCAGATATGGCCCAAGGCTCCATCAAGTTAGAACACCAGAATGAGTTTTTAAAGAAAGTTAATTCATTTTTAATTTAAAATAACACACCATGTTTTTCTGATTTGAAATTAATCTTACAGATGTATGATTTAGATCCTATTTTTTTTATTCTGTTTATAATATCTTAGAAGCGTTTAAATTTTTATCGAGAGGCTATTCAGTGAAGATTATTTTATTTATTTTCTTCGTTTTTTTTATTTCTTGCACTAAAGAAAAAACCTTAAAGATAGGAAGTAATCCTTGGATTGGCTCTGCCCCACTATTTTATGCACAAAAAGCTAATATGCTGGGTACCAGTGTTAAAATGAAGCACTTTCCATCCGCTTCGGATGTGTTGCGTGCCTTTCGGGCTGGAATTATTGATGGCGCCAGTTTGACTATTGATGAGGTTCTCCGTTTATTGCATGAGGGATATAAGATTAAAATTGTTTTCATCAATGACTTTAGTACCGGCGCGGACTCTGTTATTGCTCGAGAGGCTACAAGTTTTAAAGAGTTAAAAGGAAAAAAGATTGGAGCTGAAATTACAGCGTTAGGAAGCTTCTTTGTATCTCGAGCGTTAGAAATAAATAATATGAAAGCGCATGACGTCACAATTGTGCCCATAGAGATTAATAGTCATGAAGAAGCTTATAAGGCGGGGAAAGTGGATGCGATTGTAACTTTTGAGCCTGTGAGAAGTAAATTATTAAGACTAGGGGGAAAAGAGGTTTTTAATAGTAAACAGGTTCCCAGAGAAATAATTGATGTCACAATTATAAGAGAAGACTATTTAAAAAAATATCCTCATGTCGTGGAAAAGCTAAGGGAGGGATGGTTTTCAGTCATTGAAAAGCTCAAAAAGAAGGATAGAGAAATCCTTCAATATATGGCCACCATGCAAAATATATCTCAACAGGAAACAGAGAGTAGTCTAGAATTAGTAGAGATACCTAATTATCAAGAAAACTCTGAGTACTTAAAACTAAGCTCTCAAGTCGCTAAAAACATTGGAAGCTTAGAAAAATATTTAAGAGAAAAAAAAATAATTCTCACCAATTCCAAAAAGTATAGTTATGAAACGTTATTCTGAACTAAGTATTGCTACTAAAATGATTATTGGCCTCCTTATTACAGGCTCAATATTTTCTTTTGTAATAAATCTTGTTTGGTATAAGATTTCAGAGCATAATTTATTTAAAGAGATAACAGAAAGCGAAAGGTTAATATTAGAAAAGCAGACGTTTAATGCTAATTATAAACTTCAACACAACCTTGAAACTGATTTGAAGAGAGATTTCGCATGGTATTCAGCCTTAAACGAGCGAAATATTTATATTACTTCAAACGATAAAGTTCTCTATAGTAATAACCCTAATCTAGTTGGAAAAAAAATCGATGTTACAGGTGATATCGTTTTAAAAAAAGACTTTTTGATTAAAGAAGAGGCTTTTTCCCCCAGTAAAAAGTACCAAATTATTATAGAAAGGTTTATTGAAGAAGATATTAGCGGGCTTTTTCAAAGCTTTATTAGGACTTATTTCATTGTGTGGGGGCAGGTCGTCTTATTTTCTTTAACAGCTTATTTTTTAATGAAATATCTTTTCTTAAGAAAACTCGAAAACATTAATGAAATAATTAAAAAAGATATTAGGGAGAAGACTCTATCTAGCTTACCTTCCACAGGTTCTACTGATGAATTAGAAACATTAGTTAATTCACATAATAAGTTATTAGAAAAGTTATTAGAAAAACAACAAAACCTCGAAGAGAAAGTCGTAAAAGAAAAAGAATTAAGCCGGGTAAAATCTAGCTTTTTGGCGCAGATGAGTCATGAAATTAGAACGCCTATGAATGCTATTTATGGTGCTGCCCAAGTTTTGGAAGAGACTGACTTAAATGAGAAGCAGAGAACATTTGTTCATATGTTTAAAGAAGCAACCTCGAATCTCTTAACAGTGATTAACGATTTGCTAGACCTTTCAAAAATTGAGGCCAATAAATTACAAATTATTAGCGAGCCATTTAGCCTGTATGAACTAGTACAAAATATAGTACAAATTTTTTCTTTTGAAGCGGAAAGGAAAGGAATAGAGTTGAAATTTGAAATGGATGAAGACTCTAAGAAAAAGTATTATTTAGGTGATAAGGGAAGAATTTCTCAAATCATTTCTAATTTACTTTCTAATGCGTTGAAATTTACCAGTGATGGCCATGTTCGCCTTGAAGTCCTAGAAAATAATGGCCAGTTTGAAATTGCCATAGAGGACACTGGAAAAGGTATCCAGAAGGATAAACTGGACTTTATTTTTGGCGATTTTAATCAAGAGGACTTGTCCATTACAAGAAAGTATGGCGGAACAGGTTTAGGTCTTTCAATTTCTAAGAAGTTGGCCAAGGCCATGGGGGGAGACATCGTTGTTAAGTCCGAACTACGCAAAGGTTCCCGCTTTAGCTTATTTTTGAAGCTTAAAAATATTGAGCCTCCTAAGCGATCTGGAGTGAATAGCTTGAATAAGCAGAAGAAAGGGGCAAGAATACTTGTTGTAGATGATTCAGAGGATAATAGACATTTAATTCAAGCTTTCTTTCACGGAGTAGATTACGATTTAGAATATGCTGTAAATGGCGTTCAGGCTGTAGAGATGTTTCAAGCTAATACTTATGATTTAATTTTAATGGATATTGAAATGCCATTTATGGATGGAAGAACGGCAACTAAAAAAATAAGAGAAATAGAAAAAGTTAATCACCAAGAGAGAATACCTATTATTGCTTTAACAGCTCATGCTTTGAAGGAGCAGGTAGATTTGTGCCTAGAGGTTGGTTGTGATGCGCATATTGCGAAACCTGTTAATAGAGAGCTTTTACTTAATACCGTTGCCAGTCGACTTTTTGCCTCATGATGGCTTGTCTGTCTTTATTCATAAAGGAATGCAAAAGTTTTTGAATCCTGGAGAGTATAAACTTCCGGATGAGGATTAACTTATATCATTACTCTAAAAAATTAAGCATATATAAATAAAAGTAAGTAATCTTAACTGCTTAGCTGATTATTTTCTTAAGCCTCTGTAGGCTTGATTAGTCTTTTTGTTCCCCCATTCATAGCTAACAGGCTGTTTTCTTTGACCTTTTTGCTAGAAATTCTTCTTTGCCACTATTCTAAGGCAGTAAATTATGGATAAAACTGTTGGGATTCATTCTAAGTTATTGAATCTACTAATCGTTCTGGTCTTCTTCTTTTTTAAAAAAATTACTGAACTAAAATGATAGATAACTCGATAAGGTATGTAGATAAGCATAAAAAAGGCATAACGTTATGAAAATAATTACTTTGATCACATTTTTCATGTTTCTCTATTCGTGTCGGCCGGAAAAGCAGCCAACACAATTTACGAAGACGATTAAACCCCAAGCGGGGGAGTTACTCGAATTAGAAACTAATGAAGACACCCCTCTTGAAATAATTTATGAATTAGAAAAACAACCAGACTCTATTGCGTTGACGTTTGAGTTGAAAGAAGGGCCACAACATGGTGTGCTCGAAAATTGTGTTAATATAGGCGAGTTGAAAATACGTTGTAATTATATTCCCGATAAAGACTTTAATGGTGTTGATAAATTTGGATATGAAATTAGTGACGGAGACTTTAAGGCCGATAATCTGGGGTGGATTCAAATTAATATCCTCCCTGTTTCTGATAAGCCTATCGCCGCTGAGGATATGAGTCTTTCAACTCCAGAAAATCAAACACTCAGTTTTATGGCCAATAAAGGCCAAGATATTGATTCACCACAGCTAAACTATAAACTGATAACTCCTCCTTCAAATGGTTCACTAGAAGGCTGTCTTGAGGAAAACTCTGATTTAAGTTGTGCCTATATCCCTAATAAAGATTTCTATGGGCATGATAGCTTTTCTTATAGAGTCGTTGACATGGATGGAATGGAGTCAGATGAAGTCACAACAGTAGACATCAAGGTTCATAACTATCCAGAACTGGTTGATCAAGAAGAAATTGTTGATGAAGATAAACTAACTCACATTTTTACTTTTGCTCCGGCCATTGATTATGATTCTGCTCCAGAAGATATAGAGTATAAGATAGTTAAGTTCCCTGGAGAAGGAACACTCAAGGACTGTTTTGTTAACAATAATACCTCGTGTACCTATGAAGCAAAACAAGGTTACGAGGGAACAGATGAGATTTTAGTACAAGCACTTGATAGTGATGGTCTTCTCTCAAATATTGCAAAAATTACGTTTCATATGTCAATTAATAAAGCTCCTATGATTGGCGCGAACCAAGAGATAAGTGTTCAGCAAAATAAGCTGGTTTCGTTCGAAGTAAGTAAAGCAAGTGATGTCGATAGCCCAGAAAGTGAGCTGGTTTATTATGTCGTTGAGAATCCTAAAAATGGAGTCTTGAAAAATTGTCTAGGAAAAGCAATCCAAAGTTGTACTTATGAGCCTACTAAAGGGTTTTATGGTAGCGATTCATTCTCTTATAAAGTAAGAGATCAGAGAGGCTTATCTTCCGCAACTGCAGCAGTTGTATCAATACAAGTTATAAAAAATCAAAATCCGGTAGTTGGGCAGAATCAGAGTTTTACAGTAAAACAATATCAATTTAAAACTTTTCAAATTAATCCTGCAACTGATGTGGATTCCGAGCAAAGTCTTATTAAATATGAAATTGTCTCTGCACCTCAAAATGGTGTGCTTTCCAACTGCTTTGAGTCAACGTCAATACTAAGTTGTACTTATACTCCAAGCAATGGTTATTATGGGAATGATGCTCTAACATATAGAGCGGTTGATGATTTTGGAAATCAATCCCAGCTGGCGACAGTGTCATTTTCTATTATAAAAAATGAAAATCCAGTTATTGGTGACAATCAAAACATTACTTTAAAGCAATATGAGTCGAAGACATTTCAAGTTTTTCCGGCGCAGGATGCAGATTCGGCACAAAATGTACTTAAGTATGAGGTTGTTACTGCGCCTAAAAATGGTGTGCTTTCCAACTGCTTTGAGGTAACGTCAATCCTAAGTTGTACCTACACGCCAATTAATGCATTTTATGGAGTCGATTCATTTACTTATTTGGCAATGGATGAATTTGGCAATAAATCTCAGCTTGGTACAGTGATGTTTACCATCATAAAAAATGCAAATCCAGTTATTGGTGCCAACCAAAACTTTACATTAAATCAAGATGAGTCCAAGACTTTTCAAATCAATCCAGCAACGGATGAGGATTCAGAACAAAGTGTAATTAAATATGAAATTGTAGGGGCCCCTCAAAATGGTACTTTATTTAATTGTTTCTTAGCAGTTGATATATTGAGTTGTACTTACATTCCAAATAAGAACTATTATGGAAGCGATTCTCTAACTTATAGGGCCCAAGATGAATATGGGAATAACTCTGAGCTGGCAACTGTCACGTTTACTATTGAAAAGGTCGATCTGCCACCTAGTGTTGGGGCCGATCAATTAGTTAACGTAGTAGAAAATATAGCAAAGTCGTTCACTGTAAATATTGGGAGTGATCAAGATAGCAATGTTTCTGAGTTAACTTATATCGTTGTTGATAATCCTTTAAATGGTGTTTTATCAGATTGTTTTGCAGCAATGGGTAATAGGTCTTGTACTTATATGCCTAATAAGGATTATTTTGGAGAGGATAGTCTTACTTATAAAATCATTGACCCCACAGGTAAAGAATCGACAGCTACAGCGACAGTGAATTTTATTGTTAATTCTAGACCAGTGGTAGCAGCAGACTTGAATCTTTCAATGTATGTTGATTCTGTGCTTAACTTTAGTGTCCCTCTGGCAACAGATAATGATAGTGCGGCAGGTGATCTCACTTACTCAATTGTATCAGTGAGTAGCGGTGCCGTATCAAATTGCTTTCCAAGTAAAGGTCTAAGAAGTTGTAGCTTTACTCCAAAAGCAGGTTTTATCGGAGATATCATTATTGAATATAAAGTGACAGATGAGACAGGTCTCTCATCTGTTGCCAATGGTAAGGTACTTATTGCTGTCGCTCGTGAAAAATTGCTCGCAGTAGAAAATTTTCAAACGCAAGATACTAAAATTCAGTTAACTTGGGTAATTGATAACTCAGGCTCAATGAAAGATGAGCAAACTGCCTTAGCAAATAGCTTTTCTTCTTTTGTTGATAATCTAATGAAAGATGGAAAGGCCATCTTCCCATTTACCTCACTTGTGACCACAACTGATTCAATGATCCAAGGCAATTATATTGGTAAGCTAGATTCAACTAATGCGGAAGCTAATCCTAGAACTTTCAAAACTAACTACGAAGCGGCGTTGAATGTAGGTGTTGACGGAAGTGGTAGCGAAAAAGCGTTGGTTGGCGCCGCAGATGCATATATTGAACAACCAAGTTTTTATCAAGATCAGAGTGCGTTTTCTATTTATATTTTGGTAAGTGATGAAACGGAGCAGTCACTAAGCTACACTATTGAAGAATGGCTGCAAGCTTTTCAAGAAACAAAAGATCATCCGAATAAAGTGAAGTTTTATTCTATTATGAATCCAGATGAATTACAGCTCTGTAAGTCATATTATCCAGACCAAGTAGCTTTTTGTGAAGCTACTGCTGGAAGATATAATAAGCTTTCACAATTATCAGGTGGCAGCGTTTATAGTCTTTATGGTTCTGACTTTAATGCTATTTTAAATGATATTAGTACTTCAATTATTAAGTTGGCAGGATCTTTTCTTTTGAAAAATGATAGAGAGATTATTGAGAGTACTATTAAGGTTTATGTTAATGATGTATTGCTTCCGAATTCAGAGTGGAGTTATGATGCTAAAACAAAAGCGATTAGTTTGACGAATCCAAGTATTGACAGCGTTAGTGTTAAGATTACTTATGATTATTATGCCGTCTTTCAATCAGTACCTTAGTTTTAATTTATTTTTTACAGAAAAGAAGAGCAAGTTTGGAGCTTTAAAATGAAAAAAATAATTATTGGTGCTGTTTTTGTTTTAGTTGTTGGCATTTACGGCATTTATAAAAGTAATCAACAATCGGAGCTTGTAGATGTTGAAAACGGAAAAGTTGATAAGTCCAGTCTTCATGTTAAGTCTCAAGTAAATAATAAAGATAGTCTTGATCAAAGCAAGATGATTGCTCCAAAGAATAACTTGAAGAAAAAAACAAGAACTAAGTTTTTTAAGAATGCCTCTGAACTTGAACGAGAATATGAAACTATCGCTGAGAGTTTGTCTGATATTTCTGAGTATAGTCAAAAATTGAATGAATTTTATGATTTAGAAAATAGTGATTTTATCAATAATATTGAGGAGGTGTATAAGCATTACCAAGTCATAAAAAAATGGAAAGCTAAGAATGAAAAAACATTAGCACCTAGAGAGTCGATTAATCCAAAATTGGCCTATACGCTGGCGGTTGCTCTCGAGCGCGAGGTTGGTGGGATTGTTGACAGTGGTCTGAAGAGTCTAAGTTTAAGCTCTGCAGATATCTCTGCGTTGAATCGATTTATAACCACTCAAGACTTCGACAAACTTAATATGCGAGATCGCCTAACAAAAACTGAGCTTAATCTGGTAAAATTAAAACAAATTTATTCAAATGCACCCGAGACCATCTCTAAGGATGGCGTTACCCACGGTAAAGCCTCTGATGAAAGACCAGATGTCGCTATACCTGAGCCTAGTTCCCTTGTGGACTAGTTCAGGACTATCAGAAGTAACTTCGAACCTATCACTTTATAGTTTATGAAGCATTTTCAGTGTAGATTGAAATTAGTTGCTATGCAGTATGAAGGATGTTATGTAGTGCATTTGAATTTATAAAGGGAAATGATGAAAATCTGGATTGATGCGGATGCTTGTCCTAAAATGGTGAAGGAAGCGGTCTTTAAGGTATCTAGCAGATTAAAAATTTCTACCTGTTTAGTCGCAAATAGCTATATAAGCATACCTCATTCACCATACATTCAATTTGTGCAAGTGGAGCAGGGAGCTGACGTCGCTGATCAATATATTGTTGAGCATGTCAGGGTAGGAGATCTTGTGGTTACGGCCGATATTCCTTTAGCAGCTCTTATTGTGGAAAAGAGTGTTACAGCGATTGATCCACGGGGTGAAATTTATAATGAAGAAAATATCTTAGAACGACTTTCCATGCGTAATTTTATGCAAGAATTACGTGATAGCGGTATGGAGACAGGCGGTCCTGCTGCATTAAGATCAAAAGACAAGGAGCGATTTGTGAATTCATTAGATCGCTTATTAACCAAACTATTAAAAAACAAGTAGAGAACTATGCAAACATTTGATGAACTTAATTTATTACCCTCTATTAAAGAGGCATTGGCCGCGAAAGGTTACACAAAACCAACTCCCATTCAGGCCCAAGCGATTCCCCATTTATTAAAAGGTAAAGACTTGCTGGGTATCGCACAAACAGGGACTGGTAAAACAGCTGCTTTTTCCTTGCCCATAATTAACCATTTGGGAAAAAATCCAACTCAAGTGAAATCAAAAAGAACTCGGGTATTGATTTTAACTCCAACCAGAGAGCTGGCTTCACAAATTGAGCTCAATATCAAAGCCTATTCTAAAGGATTGGATTTAAAAACACGAGTCATCTTTGGAGGTGTAGGTGCGGCTCCACAAATTCGTGCTTTAAAAGCAGGACTGGATATTACGGTGGCGACACCTGGGCGTGTATTAGACCTTATGACATCTTCTGATATGATTCTCGATCAATTAGAAGTGTTTGTCTTAGACGAAGCTGACCGTATGTTGGATATGGGCTTTATCCACGATATAAAGAAAATTATAGCTAAGCTTCCTAAGGAAAAACAAACATTACTTTTTTCAGCAACAATGCCTAAGGATATTGAAAAACTGGCCCATAGCTTATTAAAAAATCCAATTAAAGTAGAAGTAACTCCAGAATCAACCACCGTTGAAAAAATTGATCAATCTGTATACTTGCTTAATAAAACGGACAAGCTACCTTTATTAGAAGATATTCTAAAAGGTAAAAATATGAAAAGTGCTCTTGTTTTTTCACGAACTAAACATGGTGCAGATAAGATTGTGCGTAAGTTAGGTCTAGCTAATATTAAAGCAGCTGCTATTCATGGCAATAAATCCCAAAATAATAGAGAGCGCGCGCTAGAGAAGTTTCGCAGTGGTGAAATAAAGGTATTGATTGCTACCGATATCGCAGCTCGTGGGATTGATATTGATCATATTGGCTACGTCATTAATTTTAACTTACCAGAAGATCCTAAAAGCTATGTCCACCGAATAGGTCGTACTGCGCGTGCTGGGAGAGACGGAAAGGCCATTTCTTTTTGTGATGATGCTGAACTAAGCCTTTTGCATTCCATTGAGAAGCATATTAAGCAAAAAATCACAGTGAATACTGATAGTCCTTATCATACAGATTTAGTCGCAAGACCAAAATCGAAAGCTAAAAGTGGTAAAAAAGTCACCAAGAAAAAATTAAGTATGAGTAAAAAGGCCAGAAGACGTAGAAGTTTTAAGGGTTAAACCTTAGGTCGACGTTCTTTATTTAATAAAATTAATAAGTTAAGCTGTTTAGTAAATGAATCAATAAAAGCCAATCCTATTTAATTATCTTTCGATAGCCGAATGATTTCTTCGGAATCCGAACATTAAAATTCATTAAGTATCTGAATTTTCATTTTTGAAACATGGTATTCGCCTTGCTCAATAGCATCTATCCCAATGGAGAATTGTAACAAGGAGAATTTGTGAAATTATTATTACTATTTTTAATAAGCGCCCCAATCGTTTCATTAGCGAGCTTACCATATGAGGGCGCTAATGAGTGTAAAAGCAATATTAAGAGACCAGAAAGTCCCTACTTTAAGAACTTAGATGCTGGGGTAGAAGTCGATAAAGATTGTAAAACAGTTTTTGTTTTACCTCCAAAGCGTGGAAAGGCCATTATGTCCTCTTTTAGTTTAACCGGGGGGGCTGAATTATGCCATTTGTATGAATACGCGATAACTGCAGAAAGTGTGCTTCCTAAAATAATGGAATTAAGAGATCGCTTGATTAACTCTGAAAACTTAACAGCTGAAGAGATAGAAAATCTTAAAATGAGAATAAAATATGGTGAAGATATGGAAAACTCTATTCGTACACAGTTAGAAAGATCAAAGAATACCATTGGATTAGTAGCTAAAATGTATTTTGAAACTGATTGGGATAAGCTTGTAAGCGCCTATCAAAAAGCAAACGAAAATAATACGCAAAAATTTTTCTTTAAAAAAGTTCCTGTTTCAGCAAGTATTTTAAGTTTTCAAACGACTAAGGCTAAAGGAGGTCTTACTGATCTCTCTGATGTTATAGGAGAGAATAGAGCGTCGAGTGATGGTGTCTATGATTTTGTTGTCCCAGGAATAAGAGTGAACAATTCTGTTAACCTTAGAGAAATGTTAGGGTTAGAGGATCTAGCTGAAAATAATGTAGTTTTTGGTAATAGCTTAAGTGGTCAGTTACAGCTAAATCACTTCGGAATGTGTAGTATGAAATCCTTCTTTGAAAGTTTAACTCATGGAGAAATGACACTCGCGGAACTAAATAATAAAGCAATAGTAGAAAATATTGATGCTCAAGTTGTTTCAAATTTAACGGTGTACTATCCCGTTTACCTGAAAAGAAGATATGAGATCAGTATTGATTCTAGTCAGGTTGCAACTGTTATTGATAATTTTGTGAAAACGAAGAACACTTTCTCAACTAAAGAAGTAGTTGATCTATTTTCAAATACAGAACACAGACAGGATATTAAGATTACATTTGAGAATGAAAATCCAAATGATAATCAAGATGGGCAAATTGAAGATTTAAAGACTCAAATCCTAGATGATGTAATCCTGAGAATCATTAATCAAGTTGCAGACAAAGTACCAAATTCATACGAAGTTATTGATTTAGACCCTCCAGCAGATCCTCACATTTTTGTAACTAATACGAGAAGACTATGTAGATCAAAAAGTAGTTTTTTCGGATTGTCGCGCTCTAAAAAATGTTGGACTGAATCTTATCAAGTAAAGACTACGGTTGAGGGACGTGCAGATGCAAGAATTCAAAAAATTATCAAGCTTACGGCCAAATACAATCAAAACGCTACATATTTTAATACGATTTTAAGAACAACAACATTAGCTTTTACAAAAGATAACTAAGAGGTATCTATGAAAAAAATATTTTTATTATTAACTTTAATTCCATCTTTTACATATGCTGTAAGTGTGGATGTCTGGCATCAAGGTCAAAGTCTAAAGTTTGACTATAAACACGGAAAGCAAATTTTCTTAGATCTTTCTAGTGAGTTTCAAGGAAGTTTACTTGTAAAACCTAGTCGTTTTCTTACAAAACAAGTGTGTGAGAATTATAGAGATATGCTTAAATTCTTTATTGCAGACAGGGATCCCGAGAAAGTTGATCGTGCAAAGCTTGTAAAGAAAAGAACAGACTTTGTTTTACTTGAGTGGGACGGAGTTGAAAAACTGGAATACGACATGATCTATAAACCCTTTGGAGTTGAATTAGATGATGAAGGTCTGAAAGAAAAAATTGCAAAAAAGCTTGGCCTTAGTATGAGTAGCCCATTATTGCTTAGAATAAATGATGATTATCGATTTGAAAAAATTGAATTAGACATGAAAATGTCCTCAGGTTCTATTCTTGCAAAGTATTCAACTCCTTTGCGAAATGAATTTTTAAGCTATTTAGAAGATACTTTGAACAAGAAAGCTACAGGTATCTCTACAGGAAGGGTAGAAGCCACAAGTGAAGTTTTTGAGCCAATTTGCGATATTCTTTACTTTGGCTCGGAAATTTCAATGAAGGTCAGAGCAAAAGAACCTAGTCGCATAGTCGAGGAAGTAAAAGTTCCAGAACGAGAAATGATGAAACTTTTTAATCAAATGAAAAAGAATTACAAAGAAGATGATAAAGGAGATCCTTTTAAGGCAGGGATAATGGTCGCCAAATCACTAAAAGAAACAGGTTTTGTTTTTCCTGAGAAATTGGCAAAGATACTTGGACCTGAAAGAGAAGTGAAATTCTTAAAATCTTTATTTGAGGACAATTTTGATTGGACCTTGGGAAGAATGTCAGAATATAGAAAACGTAAAATTCTAAGTGGTGTTTATTATGTAAAAAAAGTTGAGGGAGATGAGCATAGCGCAAATATCAAACTCGATGTGAACTTAATGAGGTAATACGATGAAAACAATAAATACAATGATTCTTGGTATGCTAATTTCTACGAGTGCAATGGCCATAGCACCAAGCAAATACAAAAAATGTGATAAGAAAATTTTGGAGCCTAAAGCATCGACAGGATTTTATTGGGACGAAAATTGTTCTGCTGTTTTTGTTATGCCGCCGGCGAAAAATACTTTAAAAATTGACTCGATGGCACTAAATGTAACGGATCAGGAATGCTCCGGCTTAAAAACTGTTTTGGATAAATTTAATGCCAATCTAAAAAAGATTAAGGATTCAGGCAAACCAAGCGTAACTAATCAAAGAGAAATTAAACGAATTGAGAAAAAGATTATTTCTTTAAATAAGCAAAAGGAGCAACTTGTTGGAGCGAGAATCTCTTTGCTTTCTCAAAAAGAAGAAGTAAAAGTAGCTTTAATTCCCATCGATAAACAAATCATCTTTTTAGAAGATGAGCTTACGGCGTTAAGTCCTAGCGATTATAAATATTCAACATTAGAAAGGAAGCTTGCTAAACTAAAAAAGGTTAAGGTCAGGCTGGAAGGTGGAGTAGAGGCAGTTAGTTTAAGAATTGAAGTAGCCCTAGAAAAAGAAGAGAAAATATCGGAATTAATTACGACTTTGAAAGCCTCAATTGGTGCATATATGCCACCGGAAGATACTACAATTGAAAAAATCACGGAATTATATAAAAAAATGAATGAAGTGCTAAGTGAACCGAAATCTACAGCAGGTGGAACTCTAAAAGTAATTATGTCAAATGAGCACACTGATTTAGTTAATCAATTTAAGAAAAAAAATAGAGGTGTAAATATCGTAAGAATGCCAACTGATTCTTCTGTACAATTTAAAGTTTCTGGAATGGCAGGTCTTGTGAATGAGGATCCTCTTGAAGTAAATATCCCCGGTGTAACTGAAGAAAGTGATTCAGTTATCACGGGCTATTCTAGCATTAAATATGGCGAAAGTTTATCTGGCTCAGTGAGAGTCTCAACTCTATCCAGCTGTATGTTAAAGTGGGGGCAACAAAGAAACTCTGATTTGGGGGCCCATTTTGTAGTGAATTTACTTCATAAGTATAACCTGAGTGTTAAAAATGACTATACTCTTGAGTATAATTTAAGTGATATTTATAAGAAGGTTAAGTCTTCCACTTCCAAAGGTGGTTTCTTTAAAACAAAGTCAATTAACTCTGTTTCTGAATATGCAACTCAAAAGGGTAGTTTAAAAGTTACTTTTAACTCTGAAGATCCTAGAGATAACTACGATAAAGAAGAAAAATATCAAATTAAAAATGAGTTCGTGGCAAGAACCTTAGAGCAAATTAGCTTGTCAAGAATTCCATATAACTCTCAAGTTGAGATGACACTACCCGAAGTTAGGGGAAATGTGGCCACCGGGCTTTCTCGCAATGTAAAAAAGTGCAAGCATCTGTACTGTCAAATTGCAGGTTATGCACTGGATCTTGGGAATGCTTTATTTGGTAGTGCTGAAGCTTCAGCGACTTATCTTCGTTCTCAAAATTTTAATCATACTGAAGTGTTTAATGAAACGAAAGTTTATCCGCACTTTACAACTTCTAGTTTTGAGATAGGAAAGTAGAATATGAAAATACTATTCTTAGTAATACTTTTTTCTGTAGTGGGAAAAAATTATGGAGCTGTTGTTCCTATTATCTCAGAGATTGTTGCAAAGGCTGAGGAGACTACAATTTTACAGGACTCAACCTCGTTAGATATTGTCGCTGATAATTTTGTATCCTGTCGTTCTATTAACCTTAGATTGCAACGACTTGAAGAACTCTCAGAAGAATTAAACTTTGTAAGATTCTTGCAAGATAATTTTGAAATGGAAATGCTCGCTTACATGGGGATTAAACAATTTATCATAAGTCAGGGGTTTGAATATTATGTTTTAAATTTGGATCAAGAGCTTCATACTCTGGAAGTTAGTTTGCAAAAAGTGAATTATTCAGAAAATGATTTGGTAATGACATTTCTCGCCGGTGAAAATAAACTAAGCTTTGTTCAAGCAAATGAATTAGAGTTTGGCGTTGATAGCTTAAAAATGAAAATGTCTAACTACCAATACTGTTTAGATCCTAGGCTTACATTAATTGTTGTAAAAAATTGTCGCGTTACAAGATTTTCTGAGTTAGGCGAGTGTCTAAATTCATCAGTTTTAAGATATGATTTTGATCTTCCTGAATTCAAACTTCAAAATGGCGCATTAAGGAGATCAAGATGGTAAGGATTAAGTCTTTTTTAGCTGTAATTCTAATCGCTACTTCGTTTTCAAATTTTGCAACGGATTGGAGATTTGAAAGAGGGAATGTTCAAGACTTTGCAGCGGAGCTTGATAAGTATCTTGGAGTCAATTACCTCTTTAACTGTGAAATTTTAATTGAGAGAGTTCAAAGAGAAGGTAAATTGATTTATTGGATGACTATTTTGGACACTAAGAATAACAATTATAGCGTTTTAACATTTAATGGAGATGTTAAAAATATGGAGTTTGAGAAAAATGCTAATGGTTACTTAGCTTTTGCCGAATCCAGCCAGTTTACTGAAAAAAAGACAAAACAAATTAAGATAAAGAAAGGTTTTGATGGTGAGTGGGCCCAAATCTATTACCAAGAAACGCTACTTAACCCCTATTTAATAACAAACACAACAAAATGTTCTGCAGAATAAAAAGGAAATAGAAATGAAAGTCTTAAAAAAAGCATTATTAACATTATCTGTACTTAGTTCATTCAATGTATTTGCACTTCCTGTCGAATCTAAGGTGGAAATAATTACTCTTGTTAATTCAAATCGAAGAAGTATTAAGCTGATAGCTAAGGCCAAGGTCGACTATGCTTATGTCTGTTCAGGTGCAAAGGTGAAAGTTACTTTAGAGAATCCGAGACTGTACATGGAGGTTGGTGAATTTGAAGAGGTGATTAATGATATTTTTATTTATCCTCAGGATGACAATAAGGAATACGCCTCGGATATGCTTGCTGATAAACTGCTTACTGTAAATAACCACAGTGAAGATGAAATTATTATTAAGAAAATTTCTGTTGATAATAGTAAGATGCGCTGTCGTTTAGCAAGCTTCTATGACTATTGCTCGCTGGCACAAAAAGATGAGTTAGAAAAATTCTCCCTAGTTCAAGTAGCATCGAGGGTAAACGCAAACAACTGCATAAGTTTAAATCACAATTTACAAAAGAAGTTTCCTAATCGTAAAAGAGTTTTGAATTTAAATGACTCGTATGTGATGGATTTTAGATTTTTGAGATATTTAGATTCTATTAAAGCGGTTTATGTGAATAATTCTTTTAAGGATAGATCTGGGTATTTATACAAGGTAAGTACTCAACGATATCTTAGAATTAGTTACTTAGACTCTCAGCAAGAGTTACCAGAAAATGCTTATGATGTATTTGAGCTAATTCCTGTTGAGGAAGTAAACAAGTTGAATAAATTTGAATTTTAATCTAGGATTTCTTTATGAAGATATTATCTCTATTTTGCATGATTTTTATTTTGTTTTCTTGTAACTCTTCTGAGTCAACTAAAACAGAGTTGTCTGAACAGCCTGCTCCTACAAAACCGATTGAGAGGAACGAAGATGAAGAGATACTTAAGAAATGCTTTTACTCTCAATATGAAGAATTATTAAAGCGTGACATCCCCCTTGTTGTCAGTTCAATAACTGCAGCAAGTGAAGGTGACGATTTTGTATTAGGAGTCGAGTCAGGAGCAATTATTAATAAATGGCCCCAAGAGCTAATTGATAAAATGCATAACGACAATGAGTTGCAAAAGTTACACTCAATTAAATCTGGTCACTTAATGATTGATGATTTTATTTATTCTCTGTGCAAATAGGGCCATTTTCAGAGGAAGAACAGTGATATAACTTGCTCTTGCATCTGGCGGTCCAAATAAAAGTAAGCAATTTTTTACTACTTACCGGTGTATAATCTATAATTGAAATTTCACTTTTTTTACATGGAATTGCATGTTGGCATAACGACTTAAATGATTCCCTCATTTGTTTGTCTTTATCTGGATCAGCAGCATAAGTATTAATAGAATACTAAAAAATCCTTCTTTCATTTTATCTCCCTTTAAGCGAGTTATTGGTAAAAAATATTGAGAAAAAGTGGTGGCCCGGGCGAGACTGCAAAAAGCGAGTAGCTTTTTGGATCAGTTAGGCATTAAATTCTGGAACTCGCACAGTATTGCTACCGGCGGATTTTGAATCTTCTCTAGCTACCATTTTAATTTAATCATTACTTAACTAATTGAAAATACTTTATAATTTGACATTTTTGCAATTTGGAAGTATGATTTCCAATATGCAAGAAAAAATAAAGAGAAGAATTAAACACAAGATATTGAAAAGATTAGAGCACAACCCAGTTGTAGCTTTATTAGGAGCAAGGCAGGTCGGTAAATCAACCTTAGCTCGAGAAATTCTTCAAAAATACCCTGGTGCTATACTCATAGATTTAGAAAAGCCTGCACAAAGAATGCAGGTTGAGAAAGATGTTGAACTCTTTTTGCAAGAAAATAGGGGAAAGCTAATCTGTTTTGATGAGATTCAATTACTTCCAGAGGTTTTTAAAACTTTGAGAGGTTATATTGATGACGCTGGAACAAATGGTCAGTTTTTAATTTTGGGTTCAGCCTCTAGAGATTTGATTAAACAAAGTAGTGAAACTCTGGCCGGACGAATTGCCTATCTTGAAATTACACCTTTTGATTTATTAGAGGTTTGTGAAGAGGGTTATAGTGCTAATGAGCATTGGTTTAAAGGAGGCTATCCAAAGTCTTTACTACAGGAAGATTTAGGGGAATCAATTGAGTGGCGGGAGGATTATATCAGAACGTTTCTTGAGCGAGATCTACCCCAACTGGGCTTCAATATTCCAGCAACTACCTTGGATAGGTTCTGGAGAATGTTGGCACATTGCCATGGACAATTAGTTAATTACAGCACTCTTGGTAAGTCTTTAGATGTAACTCATCATACAATTAAGTCATACATCGATATTTTGGAAGAGACCTTTGTTATTCGGACTTTGAAGCCTTTTTTTACAAATGAAGGGAAGCGTCTTGTGAAAAGTCCTAAAGTTTATATTCGAGATACTGGTCTATTACATAGCTTATTAAATATAGATGATTTCAATTCGCTCCTTGGACATCCTGTTACTGGAACTTCATTTGAGTCCTATGTTATAGAAAATATAGTTAATATTTTTCCGCGTTGGAATGCCTTTTTCTACAGAGATTCCAGTGGCAATGAAGTCGATTTAGTTCTTGAAAAAGGACTTAAAAAGATTGCGATTGAAATAAAATCTTCTACTGCGCCCAAGATCGAAAAAGGTTTTTGGAATTCGATGAAGTTTTTAAAACCAGATGAGATGTGGTGCATTGCTCAAGTTGATTCTAAATATCCCGGTGGTGATGGGTTATGGATAACAAATTTAGAGTTATTTCTAAAGGAAAAACTAAATGAAATGTAAACCTGGGTTTCATCATGTAAAAAAACACCAACGAATTAGTAAAAATGGTACAAAACATATTGTTGAAGAACATTGTCGAAAAAATCCAAAATCGAAAGAAAAATTTCTCTATAGATCAAATCTAAATTTTATTTATGAAGAATTCAAAAATAATTATAAATATAAAAAATTGAACCGAATTAAAGGTTATCCTCAGGATAAGGGGCAATATGATGAACTTATTCAGTTTTGGTTAAATTACTGGAAGAATCAAGGGCTAATAAGTGAAGATATTGATCCACTACTAGTTAAGGCCATAATTGCCTGTGAATCAAGTTTTAGAGAAAGTGTAATAACGAAGATGCCAGGAAGTACAGCTACTGGACTTATGCAAATTGTGAAAAAGACAATGAAAATACTTGCAAGAAAACTTGGAAATGAAATTAGAAAAGCAAATATTGATATAACCCAAGAAGAAGCAAAAGAGGCAAATACAAATATTGCAGCTGGAACGAGATGGTTGATTTATAAAATTACAACTTCTCCATGGAAGAAGAAATCAAGTAAGAAAGATAGAGTGTACGGAGGTGTAAAGTACTACCATTCTTGGGATATATACGGAGAAGAGTATGCAAATAAAATATTTAACCTATATGAAAAATCTAAAAACTAGTTTTGCTATTTTTATCTTGGCCATTTCTTGTTCAAGTAGGCATGTAAAACACCAGGACGATCCGGTGTTTACAACTGCTGATAGTTACGATTTTAATAAAAAGATGAATGTTCGTTGTACTCCAAACTCTAAAGTAATTACATACGAATTAGGAGACACTCCATGTTGGAGAGACAAGCTGAAGGTAAATGAAAAAGAAAAGTTAGCGATAAAACTTATCATAACAAATAAAAACGCTGAAGATCCATATGAGTATGGTTATAAAGAGCTTCAAAGATATTTAAATGGCAAAGTTGTAGAAAAAATAAAGTTACGTAGAGATGGCGAACCTGTTTGGAGTTTTGCTCCTTTTGTAAGAATTAGAAAGCAAACTTACTTAGCCGATTTAGATAATGATGGGTATTTAGAATTTGCAGTTTTTCCTTTTAGTCCTGGGAGTGCAATCTGGGGTACCGTAAGAATATTTAGTTTGAAAGAGAAAGTTGAATTTTGGGGAGAAGGACGTTATCAATTCGAAGGAGATACTTTTGTTCAGCTTGGATGTATGAGATGTTCAAAGTTTAACCCTGAAGAATGTAAAAAATGTTATTAAGCTGTATGTGTTCTGTGTATATGTGCAAGGTTCCCCGAAGATTTCTTTTACACATAAGCACATGGCACATAAATGTCAGTGCTATATATAAAAAATAGTGGTCCGGGCGAGACTGCAAAAAGCGAAAAGCTTTTTGGATCAGTTAGGCATTAAATTCTGGAACTCGCATATTATTGCTAGCGGCGGATTTTGAATCTTCTCTAGCTACCATTTAAAATAAAGTTTTGTAATTTCAGTTAGTTACATAAAGTGTGTTAATCTGGGATTGAGAACCTCGACTATTTGGTCTAAAATTATACCATGAGCGATCCTAAGAACTCATTACTTGAAATTGTTAATGTCCTTAATGCAAAAGGTGTAGAGTATATCATTGCCGGAGGAGTCGCTGTTGTACTCCAAGGGGTTGAAAGACTCACTATGGATTTGGATGCAGCTGTATCTCTAGAAAAGGAAAACGTTGAGAGGTTTCTTGAGGCCATGAAAGAGTTAAATCTGGAACCTAGGCTTCCTGTCCCTGCAGAGTCTCTTTTGGACTCAGAAAAAATAAAAATCATGTGCGAGGAGAAAAATGCCTTGGTCTTTACTTTTATTGATCCCAAAAGTCCAATTAGACAGGTTGATTTTTTCCTTTCAAGTGAATTGAGTTATGAGTCTTTGAAAAATGATTTTGAAGAAATGGACCTTGACGGGCAGATAATAAAAGTTCTTACTAAGAAAAAATTGGTGGAACTCAAGCTAAGGGTTAATCCCATGAGGGATAAAGATATGTCAGATATTAAAGAACTTCAAAAAAGGATTTTAGATGACGAAAAATAGTGACAAAGAAAAGGAACTAGAAGATTTTCGCAAATCCCTTGAAGATACTGATAAAAAAGATTTTGATGGGCACACTCATTTTGAAAACCTATCTGTTCGCGAAAAGCTTATCTGGCTTTCTGAATTAAACTATTTTAAGCACGTCGTTAAAAAATAAAGAACCTATAGATGGTGGCCCGGGCGAGACTTGAACTCGCACAGTATTGCTACCGGCGGATTTTGAATCCGCTGTGTCTACCATTCCACCACCGGGCCATTAAGTGAGGTTAGATTCTATTCAGTTTGAGTTCTTTCGTCAATTTAGTTCTATGTTGCTGCGCTTCTTAGGCTATTTTTTCATTTCAAAAAATTCTTTTTCTAGCGTTTCTCTATCGTCTGGATGGGCTATGTTGATCAGTGCTTTGGCCCTTTGCTTCAAGCTTTTTCCCATAAGATTTGTCGCGCCATATTCAGTGACAATACATTGGGCGTGGGCACGGGTGGTGACGACACCAGCTCCGGGTGCCAGACTGGAGACGATCTTGGACTTACCGAAACGGGTTCGCGATGGCATAGCAGTAATGGCCCTGCCTCCAGGTGATAGGGCAGCTCCTCGCATAAAGTCCACCTGTCCTCCCACTCCAGAAAAGAT
>JBFEUX010000373.1:0-1816 GCA_041547255.1 Bacteriovoracaceae bacterium | reverse complement strand
TTATAAATCAGGTTGTGTTGGAACAGACTCTTGGTACCCTGACTATACCAAACCGAACTATGCCACCTCAAATGGAAGCCACTCGATCGAGTTTACAGCAGCGACGACAACCTTTCAGTTAATGGCTTCAGGAAATACGATTTTAAATATTGATAACGTAATTCTTAATGAAACAGCACAAACTGAACCAGTACCAACTGAACCAGCACCAACCGAACCAGTAGCTCAAAATAATGACACTTATTCTATTATTCCGGGTCTCCATAGCTTTGGAACAAAAACACGAGCAGCTTATGGAGGATCTGTGCCTCCAGTGATTCTCCATGTAGATACTCTCGCAAAAGGCATCGCTAATAGTGATTCCACTCATGGTACTTTTGAGTGGGCCGTGACACGCCCCTACCCAAGAATTGTCGTATTTGATATATCCGGTGTTATACAGTGTGATGACAAAATTTTAATAACAGATGCCCCATATTTAACCATCGCAGGGCAAACTGCACCGGGGCCAATTGTTTTTAATGGTCAAATAACAATATCAACTCATGATGTTTTGATTCAGCATATTGCAGTCAGAAATACCCATAATATTTATGACCGAGATGCTTTTTCTATAACGTCTTACCACGGACCGAATTATAATATTGTTATCGATCATTGTTCAGCATCTTGGGCGACAGATGAAAATATGCAAGTATGGACTTTTTCAAATGATAATAGTGGTGTTCATGATGTCACCTTTTCAAACAATTTGATCGCGGAAGGTATCTATGGACATGCTTGTGGTTTTATTAACAGTGCTAGAAATGTTGCAATGGTAGGCTCAATTCTAGCTCATAATAATAACAGACATCCCTTTGTTAAAGTTGGATCTGAAACAAGTTTTTGGAATAACTTAATATATAATTATACTTATCGAGTGGCACAAGTTTCAGGAGATTACGATTATAACAATGATCCCGCCAAGCTTGATTTTAGGGGAAATATTGCCATAAAAGGTCCTGATACTGGAAGTGCTGCAAACATTCCTCTTGTCGAAATTATGCCTGATTTTGATAATAATTTTCTTCAATTATTTATGGCCGACAACATCAGAAATGATTCACTAATGACGGGATACGATGTCTACAATAGAGCTGGTATTTCAAACTACGAACGAAGTTCTTCTCCTTTAAACTTACCAGAGGGAGCTGCTCCCTACAGCTCGGCACTCACTTACGATACAGTATTGAATAATGCAGGAGCCAGACCAGCATTCAGAGATGTAGTTGATGCAAGAATTATTAATGAAATTAAAACTGGTACTGGTGGTGGTAAAATTACGTCTGCACCGGCCATGCCTAATTATAATGTCATTCGTCGCGCTTTCGTTCCGGTATCAAACCCACATGCAATGTTTGATAACCATTATACAAATCTGGAAAAGCAATTACATCAGCTCGCTAGCGACTTAGAACAATAAATTATTAAAGATCCAAAAAAAGGATAAAAAATGAATATAGGCCAACACTTAATTTACCTCTTAATTAGTATCACATTCATGGCCTGTGCTCCAAAAACTTATCAAAGTATAGAGGATACTCAATTAGATACTAATACGGACGCCTTGGCCAAGAAGCTGCGCGATCCTGCAAAGCTCATACTTTCTGGCTCCAGTAGTTTTCAATTTCAAGCATCATTACAAAAAGATATCATCAAAGAAAGTTTTACTCTTTCCAATACAGGAACCTCAACAGCAACAAGTGTAAACCTCGGTGCTCTTTCCGCGCCATTTTCAATTGAAGCCAATACTTGTTCCAGCCGACTTAGACCTTCG
>JBFEUX010000019.1:0-23284 GCA_041547255.1 Bacteriovoracaceae bacterium | reverse complement strand
TTCCAATGGTTAAACGCAAAAAAGCGCGCACCATTATACAGATGATTGATGATTTACAATCAGAAGAATTTGCTAATCTTGAAGGTGATGAGAGACAGGCCCGTATTTCAGAAATATTCAACGAATTAAATGAAGTCTTAGAGATGGGTGACTCTCTTATTATTTCTAATAATTTAATATTTGGTGCCAATGGGATTTTGGGCTACAAATTTCCTTTTGAAGGATTAAATATAAGTGCACTGATCAATATGAACGCCAGGAAAGTAAATTTATGGCGTTTACATATCACTCGCTCAGGAGACAATACATTTCAAGTGTATAAAAGTAAGGCCTCAAGCTTGGGCGCTGGGTTTGGTTTTCAGGCTAGGGCCATTATACCTATTGTTAGCTTAAGTTTTGATGGACAAAACGGGAGCATCTCCACAAATTTTCACACTATTGACTTAGATAAAAATGAAGAAACGAGTGAAACAATTAAAAAGCTTGTTCAGTTAAGACAAGTGTTAGTTGAAAACTCTACTGAGCTTATGACTAAAGCTAAAAAGCCATTTGTTATAAAGCACAAATTCAAAGAAGATACGGTTACCGCTCAAATGTTTTATATGCAGGGGCAGACTGCAAAGCTAGTTGATAAATTAAAAATAACTCATCCTGATGGTTATGATACTGATTTTTATATTCGCAATATTGCAAGGTTAAAGGGGACCAATTACATGCAGGTAGTCTATGATCTTTTGAATGGAATCATTGAAGAGGTGCTAGATGAGGATAATGTAAGCCTTAGCAATGCGGAAAGTGGCAACCCAGGGGATAGTTTTTACGGGCAATCTTTTTCTCGTCAGACGACGATAGAAGTCCCATTTAATGATGAGGATAGCGAGATCCCGTTTGAAAACTATTCCCAGGTGCGCTCACAATGGAAAGGCTGGAGTGCTTCTCGTTCAAAATTAACTGAGATTAAAAACTTCATTAACGAAAAGTATGGCAAAGATATTTTTAATGAAGAAAAACTTTACGATACAAATAAAATTAAGCTTTATACGGTAAACGTGACTTTAAGTATTTATGCCGCAGGCTTGCAGAATATGATGGATTATAATCACCACAAGCTTATGCGAATGTTTACAAATGAGGCTAAAATTCCTTGGCCGAAACATAGATCACGCTATATTCGCAGGGCCAATGGAAGACGGCATAATGTCTATGAAAGAAAGAGAAGACTACTTATAGCAAAAGTAAGAGAAGCTCATTCTCGTTTGCATAGTGATTTTAGAAATGTGTTGGATCCGCAAGTGAAATCAAAAGATATTGCTCTGTTAGTTGATAGCTTGGAAGCCATGCTGCCATTTGAGCGATTCGAAGAGATTATTGGTGGTGATGAATTCTACTATTTAAATGGAAGTATTAACGGATTCAGAGTGGGGATCGAAAATGGGGAAGAGGCCATTGTTTCACACGCTTTAGGTGAGTTTGGAAGTGAGTTTCAAGGAGGGATTTCTGACACCTTAAGAAACGCGATCAAAATATCTCAAGGTGAATTAGGAGCTTATTGGTTCTTAAGGAGGATACAACAATGAAAATAAGTTATGGATTACTTTTATTAGTATTCTCCCCGTTTTGTTTGGCCGAGACAGTTATTGTTCAAATGAAAGATGAGTTTGACCGCAACTTGCCTAAAAAAACTATGGGGAAATGGAGTAAATTTACTTCTTATTCATCGAGATACTTTAATAAACTATACTATTTTGAAAGTGAGAAGAAGCTTACCGAAAAGGATATTAATTATTTAGAACGTTTCACAAGTATCGCCAAAGTAGAAAGAATCTCTGAAATCTCATTAATGTCTGTTGATCCTGCAGAGATCTCTACTGCGAAAGCAAATGACCCTTATTATGTTTATCAGTGGGGATTGGATTTTCAAGGTCAAAAAGTTTGGAATGAATTGAATGATTTGGAAAATTACTTGGTACCAGGAACAAGCGAAGCTGATGTAAATATCAAAAATCCTGATCAACTAGAAAGAATGTTTAAAAAGGATGTGGTGGTCGCCATTATTGATACCGGCGTGAATTACGATCATCCTGATTTAAAGAACAATATAGCAATTAATGAAGTTGAGTGTGAAAAGAATGCGGATGGTAGCTATTCTATCCCTTTTGGAGTGAGAGAGAGTCGCGACGATAATGAATATGCTGGAGACTGTAAAGGATGGAATTTCACTGGTAGAAAAAGAGGGGGGACAAACCGTCCAGAGGATGGTGTTGGCCATGGTACCCATCTGGCGGGAATTATTGCCGCGGAAAGAAATAATGAAATAGGTATTTCTGGGGTTTCCAACCGCATTAAAATTTTACCGATAAAAGTTCTGTCTAATAAAGCAGAGGATTCACAAGCTCTGGGCACTAGTGATCGACTAACGAAGGCCATCCTCTATGCTGTTCAGATGAAGGTCGATGTCATCAATTTAAGTCTTGGCTGGCCATTGTCTTTTGATAAGGAACACTTAAGTAACGCCGTTAAAGAAGCGCTGGCAGCGAATATCACAGTGGTGGCAGCTGCTGGTAATAATGACCACTCTGAACCGATTATGCCTTGCGGATATGAAGGTGTGATTTGTGTTGGTTCTTCTGATCCAGATAAAAATATGAGTGATTTTTCAAACTTTGGCGCTCATGTCGATGTACTTGCACCAGGAAATAATATACTTAGTACTTATCCTACAGCAGAAACCCCTTTGTTTTTTGATATTAACGGTTACGAGTTTAAATCTGGAACCAGTCAATCGGCCCCTTTTGTTTCAGCTCTGGTAGCTAGTATTAAAGGCGTTTTCCCTGGGATTTCAGAAAATGAAGTCAAGGCCCGTATCTATGGCGGTAGCGCACAACCTTTTGTGACTGAAAAGAAATTTGCTAATGGAAATATCATTCATTTTGAAAATGCCTTGAATTTTACTGGCAAAATTCTAAAGCCACAGTTTAAAGGATTTAACCGGGTCAAGGTTAATAAACAGAATAAGACTTTTAGTTTTAGCATTAGTTTTTCCGATTATGAGACAGCTGTAGACTCTGCCCAAATTTCTATAATATCACCCAAAGAATTGATACTGGATCAAACCGAATTTAGGTTAACGGGTGATACAAAAACAATTGAGCTAAAGGGTAAACTTGCTCATCTCGATGTAAACCTTTTACAGAAAATGAGTCTTGTGGCCAAGTACGCTGGTAAGTCAGAGAGATATAATTTTGAGAAACGTTTTTATACTGAATTTTCTGATCATGAGAAAGCAAAAGCTTATATGATAAAAGGCGGAAGCCCCAAACTGTTGATGAATCTTTCAACCGTGCACTATATGCATGTGCCTTATGATTTTCCTTTTTATTATACACAAGATAAAAAGAAGGATGGCATTATCCTTAGCTTATTTACTAAAAAACAAGATGCTATCGCGAACTTAGGTACCACGAAAATAGCAAAAGCTACCCAGATATTGTCAGTGCATCGTCTGGATGCAAACTTGGATGGTAAAGCTGACATTCTTATTCGCAGTCTTATTAAGCGCGATAAAGAAGGTGGCGAAGTAGACGAAGAGGGCAATGTAGAACAAGAGCAAACAATCATGTATTCCTACCTAACGGAAGAACTTAAGCCTCTTTTTTCAAAAGCACTAAACCACTCCCATATGATACTTAATTTTGAAGGAGTGATTTTACAGAATCTAAACGACTTTTCGTTTGGCCATGTTGAGTTTAAAGGTTATGGCCGTATTCTCATGCCAGTTTATATGTTTTACGGAGAGCAACCTGAGGCAGATACCAATGCTAATCCATTTGCCCGCTTAAGAAGAAGGGCCTTTTCAGCTAAAATTTATTATTATGAACCAGCTATTCAGGATGATGGTACGGTCGATCTGATTACGCGAACCATGAATGATAATAAATTTGTCGACAGTTTGAAGCGAAAAATTGGTTTTCGTCCTTTTGAACAAATCTTTATGGTTAAGTTTTTAAAACAAAATTTTACAGATATTAAACAGGGGAAATTCTCTATTCTTATTTCCCATGAAAGTGAGAGAAAACTTCCTCGCAGCTATATGATCACTGTAACTGATTTAGTAAAACGACAGTGGAATATTAAAAAAATGCAAACAGATGATTTAAATCTGTCCGAATTTTCTAATGAACGAGGTTATGATTTAAGCCAAGATCGTTTGTTCCGACATATGGTGGAAAACAAGATTATAGGTTATTCGCGAACCTCTAAAACAGGTTGGGAGAGTTATATACAAAATCAAGATCGTCTGGATTATGTTTCGATTGAACAAACAGATATTCATGATCCTTTAGAATATCCAATAAAGACCTACTATGATGGAGAAAGAATCTTTAGATTATTTTTGACTCCAAGTCGGATCTATACTGAAGTTTCCGATAAGTCGGGAGTACGTAAGCTTTCTTATCCTGTGCATGTTTCAAGCTTTTTACCTGGTCTTTTGTTTAAAGAGCAGCACTACCCAATAAGCTTTACTAATAAGGGAAAAAATTATCCGGCCCTCTATGTAGACTCAACTCAAATTGCTTCAAGTAATATTTATCTCATTACAATTGATGGGCACAAAATTGTGGCCCCTGTTAGATTTAATGTAAATATACCGCCAAGATGTAAGGCCTTAAACCCAGTGATTATTGAGGGCTACAAGTACGAATATAGTATTCAATGCTTCAAGCAGGATAAAACTTCGGAGCTCATTTATATACCGCTAGAAGTTGAGTAAAATACTTAGGGCGTAGGGTTTGCCTGCTATTGTCACTAAATAAAGCTTGTTACAATAGTAATATGAGTAAGCTGACAGTAAATCCAACTATTTTAAATGATACCAAAGAACCGGTAAAAATTAAGAAAAAGTCGCAGGATAACCAGGCCAAGCCAGAATCAAATGTGGATAAAAAACCCATTGCAAAAGAGGCCACGACAGTTAAGCTCTCAGATAGATCCAAAGAATTAAAAGAAAAATTATCAAGTGCAGAAAAAGCTCTAAAAATTCACGCCAAAAAGTTTGGTGCTCTTGAAAAGCCCGGAATTTATTTTGTAAGTGGTTTTGATTGGCTGGGGGCCAGCTCGATTAAGGGTAACTATGATGGTATCCGCGATATGGCAGATGCTATTGAAGAAGCTCAATATTATAGCTGGGATGAGCAAGATGAAATCATCGAAGATATAAAAAAGCGTAAACCAGACCAGCCCATTATTCTGGTCGGACATAGCTTTGGTGGTGATGGAGTCGTTGAAATTGCTCAGAAGTTGAATACGATTGATAATGGCTTTCGCAAAATAGATTTGATGGTGACTCTCGACTCTGTCGGTTTTGATAATGATCTCATTCCACAGAATGTTGCCAGAAATATTAACTACATCGCACAGGGCCCATATAATTGGTTAAATGACGAGCCTAATATTGCTATTGATTATAATCGTACGGCCGTAAAAAATTACCTTCGTCATGAAGAACATGCAGAGTTGGATGATTCTACTGATATCCAGATAAATATCCTTGAACAGATCGAAAAAACCTTGGCATAAAGCTTGCTCTATTAAATATAGCTAGTGATTACAAAACTTGTAACTAATTGTAATGATTAAGTTTTATGTGGACGGTTTATGAAACATTGTAAAATTTATATTCATCTCGCGTGCATTGTCTATTTTTTAGGCACTAGCATGACTTGGGCGAGAGAGGTCTCTCGTAAGCCGGCGAATTTTGTTCCTGACGATGATGTGATTATCGTTCCTATGATTATTGAGAAAAATTTTATTGATGAGTTTAATGAAAAGCATGCCAGAGAGTTTCAATCAGCACGAAAGAAGTTGAGATTTTGGTTAACGCAAGAGCAATACGCTAAAGACTACGGTCTGGAAAATACCGGTATCGTTCGGCTACCGACAATAGAAGAAAAACAAAAATTTCTTCAAAGAAATTATTTACGTTTTATTTCAAAAGATGTTGAGCGTAGTACTAATAAGGGTATTGCCAATACCTGGGAAGAGTGGACGGCCGATGATGAAATCGATGCGATCAAAGCGGTGGAACTTCACGAAAAGGTAATTGTAAAGGCCAAAAAGAACAACGGAAAAGGTGAATTAAAAACATCAAATACAGTTAAGGTTGGTAAGGATAGTTTTAAATTTGGTTTTCAGGCCAGACCAGAAATTGGGATGGCAAAATTTACTATTAAATCAGCTTATTTTAAAGGTAGGGCTTGGCTAGGGGTCAATGGAAATCAGGAGATAAAGCTGGAAAGAAGATTTGCTTCGACTAACACTTACGCTTTTGTGAATGCTTATATCGATGAAACGAGAATTCTGGCAGTCGTTGATCAGCGCATAACAAATGGTTTATCACTACGTTTTACTCATAATAGAGATTTTGAAAGCTTTGAGCATATTAACGATACCACGACTTTGGAAGACAATATTTTGCAAATTAGATTTAATATGGGCTTCTAGTAAGTTAGGGCTGCTTCGTTAGATCTAGATAATTGATAATATCTTTAGGCGTGATAATTCCCAGTAACTGCTTGTCATTAACTCTACTCACCACAGGGAGTCTTCCGATATCAAAACGTTTCATTTTATCCAGGGCCACTACCAAGCTTTGATCCGCATAAATAGTAATGGGATTATATTTAAGAAGGTCTCCAATTAGTCCATCAGGATTTTTTTCTAACATAGTTTTTAGCTCTCTACGATTAAGAACACCAACTAGCTTACCTTTTTTGAGCACAGGAAATCCCCCGAAGTCATTTTGATTTATGACTTCTTCGTAATTAGCAACTGGCTCTCCCCAGCGCAAGGAAGCAACATCTTTTACCATGGCCTCTTCTACGGACATTTCGTGCAAACATTCATTATCGCTTACTCCGGGCAGGTGTACTCCTTCGTATTCGGCCAGGGTTTCATATACTGTTTCCTGGTCAAAATTATAAGAGAACCAATAAGCAACTATACTGGAAGTCATGAGAGGAAGGATTAATTCATAATCACCTGTGAGTTCAAAAATCATAATGAAGGCGGTAAAAGGAGCACGGATAACTGCGACTAGTAATGAGGTCATTCCCATTAAGGTACAAACGCCAATCTCTATATCAGTTATACCAATATTATGCAGAAAGTGTCCGTAAAGATTCCCTCCAACAGCACCCAAAAAGAGCACAGGCATAAAAATGCCTCCACTAAGCCCTGTGCTATAAGAGGCAGAGCTAAGGATGAATTTCATGAGGAATAAAACGCCTAGTACTTTAAGAAGAGATGTATGCTTACCCGCTAACATAAGATTAATAGAGCCAACACCATCACCTAATGTCTCTGGAGCAAATTGAGAGATACCTGCCGCCAAGCCAACTACGATGACGATAAAGAGAAAGTTTTTCTCTTTGAAATATTTCTTCTTAATATCTTTGGCAAAAATGATGGACCTTACAAAAATAAAACCAACCGAACTCATTATTAACCCTAAAACTAAAAATAGGATAAGGTGCCATTCAATATTGAATTTATAACTTAAATGGATAAATGTGGTTTGGTTTCCTAGCAGTTTGTATGAGGTAACCGAAGCAAGAACAGAGGTAAGGATAATAGGGCCTAGGTATTTCGTATTCAGTTGGCCTAATAATTCTTCCAGAGTAAAAATAACCGCGGCAATTGGAGTGTTAAAGGCTGCAGATAGCCCGGCCGTTGCACCCGCTGTGGTCAAAAGTTTTGTTAATTGTCTGTTGAGTTTTAAAATATAGGCAACCAGGTGCCCCCAAGAGGCGCCAATGGTAATCATGGGACCTTCTTTTCCAAAAGAAAGGCCAGAGGCAAGAGTTAAAATGGTGGTAATGAACTTTCCTCCGGGAAGTCGCTTGCCCATTCTTCCTTTAAAAGCAACCAAAGCGATTTTTACTTGAGGAATTCCTGATCCCGTAGTGTCTTGGAGCCAGGTTTTTGTAAGCAAGTAGGATACGCCAGTGAAGGCCAAAGAAAAGCCAATGGCCGTTAATCCAAATGGGCCATCGGTTTTAGCATAGCGCTTAAGCAGGTCAATAACTATGTGCATAAGATAGGAAGCCAGTCCAGCTCCACAACCGACTAAGAACACACCAAAAGAGAATTTATAAAATTCGCTTTTGAATAAATAGTTAAATTTGTTTTTGCTTAGCATTAAAGTTCTTCGTTTTTCTTTATATTATGATCTTCTTTATATTCCCAAAATCTTAATTTTCCCATAGTCTATAAAATAATTATAATTTTTTTAAGCTTAGAATTGGAGATAAAGTTTATGGCATTATATCACAGCCCACTCTACAACGATGCTTTGGCACAATTAGAGATGGCAGCCGCTGTAATGGAAGCGGATCCGAATATTGTAGAAAGATTAAAATACCCTAAACGTGCTATTCAGGTTTCGGTTCCTGTGAGACTTGATGATGGAACGGTAAAGACATTTGAAGGGTACCGAGTTCAACATAATATGACTTTGGGGCCAGGAAAAGGGGGGATTCGTTATCATCCTCATGTAGACTTATCTGAAACCACAGCGTTGGCCATGTTGATGACCTTTAAATGTGCTCTGGTTGGTCTTCCCTTGGGAGGTGCAAAGGGTGGTATCAAGGTTGACCCCAATATGCTTTCCCGTCTGGAGTTGCAGGCATTAACCAGAAGATATGCTATGGAGATTGGACCATTTGTTGGGCCAGATAAAGATATCCCTGCACCGGACATCGGAACCGATAAGCAAACAATGGCCTGGTTTATGGATACCTATTCCCAGATTCATGGTTATGCATCTCATGGGGTTGTAACAGGTAAACCAATTTCAATCGGTGGATCTCTAGGAAGAGAAGCTGCTACCGGGACAGGGGTTGCTTACTGTATTAATTTTGCTTATGACCGAATGGATAAAAAAGTTGATCACTCTACGACCATTGCCATTCATGGTTTTGGTAAGGTTGGTATGCCAGCCGCTGCAGATCTAGCAGAGCAAGGTGCAAAGATTGTAGCTGTTTCTGACTATACTTGCGGTATCTACGATGAAAAAGGCTTAAACGTTCAGGATATTATTGAGTTCGTTAAAGAAAAAAAGACACTTGAGCAATATGAGCGAGCTGGAGTGGAAAAAATAACTAATGAGCAGCTTCTTGCTTTGGATGTTGATATTCTTATTCCTGCGGCAATTGATTCAGTTGTTACCAAAGATAATATGAAGGATGTTAAAGCTAGAGTCATCGCTGAAGGTGCCAATGGTCCACTAACTAAAGATGCTGTAAAATATCTTACTGAACAAGGTGTTTTTATTATTCCAGATATCCTTGCTAATGCTGGTGGGGTTATCGTTTCATATTTTGAATGGGTACAAGGTTTGGCACATTTCTTTTGGGATGAAGATCAAATCAATAAAACCTTACACAATATTTTACAGAAAGCTTTTAGAGAAGTTGTAAATAAAGCAGATCACTATAATTGTGATATGAAAGTTGCGGCCATGTGTGCGGCTTTGGCCAAATTAGAAGCGGCCATGAAACTAAGAGGATTATTTCCAGGTTAATATGAAAAGAATAAATTGGGCATGTCTTATGACATGCCTTTTTTTTTATCAGATTTCGCAAGCCAAGGTGATTAAAGATGATCATTTTACAAAAGATGAGCGTTTTTATTCTTGGGAAAAGGCGTGTCTTTTCTTAACCAAAAGAGAGTCTCCACTTATTGAATATCACAGTGTGAACAAATTGGATTGCATGGGAAAGGTTGTTGATGTTGGTCCTTTCTGTGACGAAAGGGAAGCGGCCAATCCCTATTTGAGCCGTGCCATTGTAGATAAAAAGAAAAAACAAATTATTTGTAAGAGCGCAAGTCGGGTTATCTTAAAGTGGCAATGTGAAGGTAAGAATGATAAGTATTGTCAGGATATAGACATCGGCTGTTTTCTTTTAAAAGAGATGTTGGCGCGAAGATTAAAGTTGGTTCATAAATCTCTTACCGATGGGAAATATCTTAATTGTTATTTTGATACGCAAAAAAATAATCTGGAGCTAAACTTATGAAAAATGCCAAGGCCATCATGGGAATTCTTTCACTTGTCTTGCTACTAGTTATGGTTTGGTTCATCAAGAAGGGTGTGAGTCCTGAAAAAATGCAAAAAGCACTAGATACTCTTGAAGCCGGAAAAACCAAACCAGCACATCCCTAATGTGCAAAAAATGTAGCTTGTCCCGTTCACCTGTATTGGTGCCGTAAGTTAGAGTCTTTAAATTTAAATAACTTAGAAAATAGAACAGTTGGCACGTACTTGCTTTTAAGAAGCTTGAGGAGGAGTTATGGAAACTCAAATGAAAGCTTTTTATCGGACCCCCCAAGGAATTAAGTTCGTGACTATTTTTGGATATGCCACCAAAGGTGTACCCTCTCTTGAAATCAATGGTGTTGGAAAGCTATCCAAAAATATCAAAGAGAAGTTAATTTATTTGACGAGAACAAGGAAGATACAAGTTCCTTTGCGGAGGTTTGTCGTTTGCGTTGATGTTAATGAAGTAAATGATCGTGAAACCCAGCATTTAAAGTGGTTAGAGTTTCCACTCCTTCTTATTTATTGGTACCTCTGTGGGGTAGTGCCAATCCGACGTTTAGATAATTGTATGTGCTCTGGCTGGGTCAAAACAAACGGTGAAGTATTTCAAATGAAGTTGCCAGCACAAATAAAGGTGGAACATGCCAATAAAGAAACAAAATTAATTAGTTTAAACAATACTTGCGAGGGAGAGATCGATATGATCGATTCAACTCTTCTACTACAACATATCCCGAATCTAAGATTCAAGCTGGATTATATTGATAATGATTCGGCCATCCCAACAAAGTCTTTCATGACATGATCACTTTTTTCAGCGCAATCAGACAAGGGGACTGATTGTACGTGATCATTTCTAACCACAATTGCATTTTCAGTCTCTCCAGCAAGTAGTGACTCTACTGCCATTCGCCCCATCAGGGTACCGTAAAAGCGGTCATTGGCAGTAGGGCTTCCCCCTCTTTGGATATGACCTAAAATACAAACCTTAGAGCTGATATCATGCATATCGTGTAGGACATCGGAAATATGGTAACTACGTCCTGGCTTTTTTCCTTCCGCCACTATAATGATGGAAGAATTTTTACCTCTGCGGATACCACGACGAATGGCATCGCTAATTTTTTCGTAATCAACTTTTTCATTATTTAAGAGGACGTTTTCAGCACCTGTACAGACACCAACTTTAAGAGCGATAGATGAGGAGGCTGCACCCATAACTTCAATCAAAAAGTTTCTTTCATTAGAAGCGGCGGTATCACGAATTTTATCAATGGCCTCAATCGCGGTTTGAACAGCAGTATCAAAGCCAATAGTGTATTCGGTACCAGAAATATCATTATCAATTGTTCCTGGAATTCCAATAACTGGTAATCCAAATTCTTGGTTTAGAGCAATGGCACCTTTAAAACTACCATCACCGCCAATGACGATAAGGGCATCAACACCGCGATCTTTTAATATTTGATAAGCTTTTTCTCTATTTTGTTTTTCCTTGAATTCTGGAGCTCTAGAAGAAACGAGAATTGTCCCACCTCTTTGGATAATATTTCCCACAGAAGAAGCATCCATTTCTTTGAATTCATTTTTTAAAAGGCCAGCGTAACCACGATAAACACCAAAGACCTTAACACCTTTACCAATAGCGGTACGAACTACAGAACGAATAACACAGTTCATTCCTGGGCTATCACCGCCTGAAGTTAAAACAGCGATTGTTTTGATTTCCTTTGCGCTCATTTGTAATCCTTGTTACTTAATTAAATACGGTATTTCCGGCCATGTCACTATGTTTTTTTATGCCCAGTAAATGTAAAACCGTAGGGGCCACATCTTTAAGTGCAAAATCTTGATTCGCGATTTTGAGACCACAATTTTCTAAGCCTTTTTCGACCAGACAAAAGGGAACCTTGGCATTGGAGTGAGATGTCTGGGTGGAACCATCGGCGTAAACCATTTCATCGCAGTTTCCATGGTCAGCTGTAATCAGCATGGCTATATCGTTACTCAGGCATTTTTCACTTAGCTCTTTGATACAATGGTCAATCGTTTCCATGGCCTTAATAGCAGCTTGATAATTACCAGTGTGTCCAACCATATCCGGATTGGCAAAATTAACCACATAAAGGCTATAAGAATCATCGTCTAGTTTTGCTAGTAACTTCTCTAAAACCTCTGGTGCACTCATTTGTGGCTTGAGATCATAAGTGGCGACCTCCTTAGGTGAGTCAATAAGGATACGGTCTTCTCCTTCAAATGGGATTTCTTCTCCGCCATTAAAGAAATAAGTTACGTGGGCGTACTTTTCCGTTTCCGCAATTTTTAATTGCTTTTTACCTAAGCTAGATAAGTATTCAGAAAGAGTATTTTTAACTTTTTCTCGATTAAAAAGAATCGGCACTTCTGGAAACTCTTCGTCAATATAAGGTGACATGCAAAGAAAGTAGGCGGGACGAATATCATTTTTAAAATGTTCAAATTTTGTATCACAAAAGGCAGTACTGATTTGTTTGGCCCTATCTGGTCTGAAGTTTAAAAAGAAGACAGCATCTTCTTGACCTATGGCCCCTTCGTTACATAAGAGCGCTGGGGTGATAAATTCATCGTAAATACCTTTATCGTATTCAGCTTGTACATAAGCACTGGCCGTTAAGTCAGTAGTCTCACCTGTACCAGTCATAGTTTTGTAGGCGCGCTCAATCTTTTCCCAACGACGGTCACGGTCCATACCAATGGAGCGCCCTTGGATGCTGGCAAAAGTAAAGCCTCCACAAGCTTCAATTTCAGCAATATATTTAACCCCATTCGTTTGAGGTGTGTCTCTTCCATCCATAAAGGCATGTAGATAAAGCGTTAGTCCTTCTTCTTTTAAAATATTGATGACGGCCTTAAGGTGATCGATGTGCGAATGAACTCCACCATCAGATAGCAGAGTCATGAGATGAACGCGCTTATTACCAGCTTTAGCAGTCTGGATGAGCTCTTGCATTTTTTCCATGTCTTTAAGGGTATTATTGGCAATCGCTTCATTAATACGAACCAGGTCTTGGCGAACCGGACGGCCAGCACCAAGATTCATATGTCCAACTTCAGAATTACCAGCGACACCTTTAGGGAGGCCTACGCCTTCTCCGCCAGGAATAATCGTTGTGAAGGGGTAAGTTTCAAAGAGTTTATCCAGGGTAGGGGTGTTGGCATCATAAACTGCATTTTTATTTCTATTATCAGAATAACCCATTCCATCACAGATACATAATAACACTCTTTTTGTGCTGCCAAATAAACTCATACAAAACCCCTTTTTTGTGGCGAAACTTTATCATGAGCAGCTTTGCTTGTGAATTTTCAGCTTAAAAAAAAAATAACAGTGCGTTGTGTTGCTAAGCTTAAAATTTATTAATTATGATAAGGATGCCCATCGCGAATGGTCATGGCGCGATAAAACTGCTCGACAAAGAGAATGCGTGCTAATTTATGGGGGAAGGTGAGTTTTGATAGAGAAAGCCGTGCTTGTGCCTTGGCCAGTAATTCTTCCCCAGGACCTTCGGCCCCTGCGATCACAAAAAAGACATCTTGCTGGGACTCAATTTTTTGATATATCCACTGAGAAAATTTTGGGCTTTCAAATTCATCGCCAAATTCAGTTAACACACAAATAAAAGGATTGTTTTTGGCAAGGTCAGCAATTTTTTTTAGCACAACCTGCGCTTCTAGGTCTTTGTTTTCGGCTTTAGCTTTGACTTCATGAATATTGAGCTTGGGGTTTTTAATGCGTTTTAAATAATCGTTTTCGATGGCCTCTAGGTTTTTATCTTTAAGCTTTCCAACGGTGATTAGGTGGGCATTCATATATTAGAAATAGTTAGTTGAGCTCGTCTTTTTGGTTTCGGCTGTTTGCCCAGCTTCGCCAAAATAGAACTCAGAAGGAATTTCTAATTGAGGACGATCACTCCATAAGCTATCAAGGTCGAAAGCATCTCGGCTAACGTCTTGGAAAATATGGATGATAACATCTCCAGTGTCCAATAGGATCCACTCGGCTTCACTCATTCCTTCTAAAGAAATAACTTCCACATCATGATCTTTAAAATTTTTTACGATTTCATCTACCATGGCTCGGGCCTGGGTTACGTTTTCAGCAGAACCGATAACATTATAATCACAAAGAGAGCTGCTTTCTTTGGCGTCGTAAATTTTTAAATTAATCCCTTTAAAATTGGCCATGATCCAAGCTGCGGCAAGGGCCATATTCTCTGGGTAAGGGTGGGCTTCAATAACTTTAGATACTTCTTTTGCGATATATGGATTACTCATGGTGTTCCTCATTGTTTGTGTTCTTAGTCTTTAGCATGAGTGTTTTTAAAATATCAAGATTTCGGCCTGACACACTTGAGATGGGAAGAACTTTTTTATCAGCATGTTCTTCCATGGCTTTTTGAAACTTTTGGATTTCTTCTTCACTCATGGCATCGATTTTAGTGAGGCAGATAATCTCTGGTTTCCAGGAAATGGCCTCTTTATATTTTAAAAGCTCTGCTCGCACAGTAGCGTATTCTTCTATGGCCTCGTAAGGTTCTAATAACATAGAACAGTCAATCAAGTGAACGAGGGCCGAAGTTCTTTCAATATGTTTTAAAAATTGTATTCCCAAGCCCTTTCCTTCGGCGGCGTTTTCGATAAGCCCTGGAATGTCTGCAACAACAATCGATTCCTCACCAATTTTTACAACACCTAAATTAGGAGTGAGAGTGGTGAAGGGATAGTCTGCAATTTTTGGCTTAGCAGCTGAAAGAGTAGAGATGAGAGTCGACTTACCTGCGTTAGGTAGACCAACTAAAGCAATATCTGCTATCAATTTTAATTCGAGATGTAGGTTAAGAGTTTTCCCTTGATCTCCTTCCTGAGCAATTCTTGGGGCCTGATTTGTGGGCGTCTTAAAATACATATTACCCATGCCACCGCGGCCACCTTTGGCAAATAATTCTTTTTGGTTGTGGGCAGTGATATCTTTTATTAATTCACCAGTATCGGCATTGAAGACTAAGGTTCCAACTGGAACGTGTAAAACAAGATCTTCACCATTAGAGCCATCCATTTGGTGGTTGCGTCCACCTTGTCCATGCTCGGCTGGATAGACCTTACGTCCCCGGTAGTTTACCAGGGTATTGATATTCTCATCACCAATTAGATAGACATCGCCACCTTTACCGCCATTACCACCTTCAGGGCCGCCGTAAGGAACGTGCTTTTCCCGGCGGAAGGCCACACAACCGTCTCCCCCGTTACCAGATTGAATTTGAATATCTACTTCATCTATAAATTTCATAAGCGCAAGAGGTATCCTAAATACCTAAAACTGTAAAGATTATAGTAAATTATTCTGGGTCTAAACTTCATTGAGCCTTTCTGTAAGAATTAGGACATAAAAAAAGGAGCTAATAATAGCTCCTTTTTATTTTAAAACTTGTTTAATTGCTAATTAAGCAGAAACAACAGAAATGGTTTTCATTTTCTTATTGAACCAACCAAATTTAACTTTTCCTTCAGTCGCAGCATAGATAGTAAAATCTCTACCCATTTTTACACCTGTACCTGGGTGAAACTTTGTTCCTCTTTGACGAACAATGATGTTACCAGTTTCAACAACTTCTCCACCATACTTTTTAACACCTAACATGTTAGGGTTAGAATCACGACCGTTACTAGTACTACCACCTGATTTTTTATGAGCCATTGTATATCTCCTAAATTCTTTTTAATTTAATAATTAGTTACTAAGCTTTAATACTTGTGATTTTTAAAGCTGTGTAATGTTGTCTGTGTCCGTTTTTAGTTCTTGAAAGACCTGGCTTTCTTTTAAAAACGATTATTTTTCTTGAACGAGCTTGTCTTACAACTTCAGCTGTTACTTTAGCTCCAGCAACAACAGGAGTTCCAACTTTAGGAGTGTCTCCACCTACGAAAAGAACTTTATCAAGTTCTACAGTTGAACCAACTTCTGCGTCCATTTTTTGAACGTCAACGATATCACCTTCTTTAACTTTGTATTGGTGACCTTTAATTTCTACTACACTGTACATATATATCTCCTTAAAAGCCTAGCTAGGAGAGAGTTCCCTCTACTTATACCCTAGAGTCTAGATCCAAATTTATGAATTATATCTTTTATGGCCTTGAGAGTTAACTGTCAATAATTAAAGCGCTACTGATCCTAAAAACTTACCCGAAGCGCAGCTCCAATTTCAGAGGGAATGAATTTTTGTGCCAGGTACTTATTATTATCCTCTGCCTGGTTGGAGAGACCACTGCTGAACAGGCGACCAGTAATGTTCTTGTTATGCTTGTAACCTATGGAAATCTTGTAGTATGAGGCTGTAGAAGCTCTATCTGAGACAAAACCGAGCTCGGAATCCCATTTGTCATTAAATCTGTAGCTATTATAAATGGCCAAGATCGATTGAAAAGGCAGGTAAGTTCCTGGATCGTTAAGGGGGACATCAGCATCAATAGAGAATTGCCCTAACTCAGCGCGCATCGTCCATTTATCCTGAATATCCTGTTCATAGCCTAATAAGTAATGAGATAGCCCATGAGATGTGGAGGCTTTATTATCTAACCGTCTGGTGAAGTTCACGAGCTGCCCAAACACAAAGCTATTTATAAAAGACTTTTTAATCTCAAAACCATATTTGTGACGATTTTGATCTTCCCCGATAATATAGGTAATCTTCATCGTATTAGATTTGTCCCAGTCACCCCTAAGCATAATGGTTCTGGTGATTTTGTCATCATAGTCGGTAAAAGCTTTATCACCCAAAAAGAAAAAATTTAATTTTAGCTTAGGGTCTTTTTGCAGAGTAAATTTAAAACCATCATTTCCTTGATCGACGCCATAAAAATTGGAAGGAGCAAGGTTGTGATTAAATGGATTAATTGGGTTTATAGTGAACCCCTCTCCATAAACGATAGTCATTCTTCCTACACTAAAATTAATTTCATCGTCGCCCCAGTCATAAGTAAGATGATTGAAAACAATTTCTTGCTTCGAGTCTTTATTCTCTTTTTCATAGTTAATTTTTGCTAATTCTCGAGGAATTAATCTTTGAGGGGCAAGTGCATAGAATAGCGCCGGACTATTTTCATTCTGATAAAGTTTGGTTTGAGTGTGCCTTAAAAAAGTATTTATTTTAAGATGATGGTGTTTGTACTTGAGATCAAAATTAAAAATTCCAAAAACCTGTTGAGCTTGCTCACTATCCCAGTCATCTCCATAATCCTTTCCATCGCTAGAATTGTTAAGATTTTTAATTTGGTACTCTAAATCCAAGGTACGTTTTTCAAATCGAAACTGCGATTCTTCAGCCTGGATTTCATTCTTAGACTCAGCACTGGAGTTAAATGGTATGGTAATCACGCATAATACAGCTAGTAGGCTGGTCAAGTTCATCACTATCTTTCCTTTTTCTTCTTAATATTAAAGCAATTAGTGAAAAACGTCGATTAATTAGTAGAGATAATTAAGCGATGAATTACATTGGCATAGGCTAAGTACAAGGTTCATTATGACGGATAAAAAATTTAGTTACTATCAATTTCAAAAAGATTTAGGTTATGAAGTTTATCTTCGCTTTGAAGATTTTGACTTTGAAAATCAGTTTGCTGAAACTCTAGATCTTATGGGTTTTCAGAAAGTAGAAAGAGAGAAGTTAAAACACCATACCTTTAACCGCTCTCAAACGAGAGTTCTAAGCATCGTGAAAGCTAACCCGAGAGTGGCAAGACAAATTGATCGCGTAGATTTTACTTATGATAATTATGGCCCTGAAACTTATTCTCAAATGGGACGTTATGATGTTTATCGCTATAAAAAAGTAGGGATGATGATTTTGGGGGAACATAGTGTTTTATGGGAGCTGGGAATTAAATCGGCACATAATAAAAATGCTATTAGAACGATACTAACACGCTATCTAAGTTTTGCTCTGGCCCCTGTCGGTGTCGTTGGTTTTTGGGGAGTTCCTGTTGAAGAAGGTTTCGTAGTAATGAATCCTGAAGCTGCCAACTTTGAGTCCATTTTTGTGGATCTAAATAAAAATATTATTATGACTTATGATGGTGTTAAGGATCTAGTACCAGATCTACAAATTTTGCGTTTAGATACAACTCTTAAAGGTGAAATGAAAGTTATGAAAAGAGAACAACTTTTAAGTTTTCTTTCCATGAACACGTCACATATTTCATACACAGGTTTAGAACATTCTATTAGACAGAGTATTTATGAATTGTCAGGAGTGGCCAAAGGATTTATTTATCCAGAGGAAAACTTTAAGCCTCGAATGAATACTACTGAGGCTTAGAACTGGGAGGTTTGCTCGCTTGTTCTAATTGATCCAAAATTGATTTAAATCCACTCTTATTGAGATAGTTAAGTCCTATGACTCCATAATAAATTGGAAAGCAGGTGATAGTACATGCTCCCGAGTAATAGTACTTATTATTATTTTTGTTATTCCAAATATAGACTGCTTGCTCCTCTACTTTTTTGTAAACATCTTGCATACCAATTCTGTTAATAAGGGATTGATGAAATACATCGTGCAAAAAGTATTGGGGCAGGCGTGCATGAAAATCTGTAACTTTTCCTTCATTAAATTGCACTAAAACAGCGAAGCGGTAGCGCAGATGCTCAACGTAAAAGCGGTAAATAGAGTAGGCATCTTTTTTAGACATCAACTCTTTTTGTTTATATTTTTTTTCAATCTCTACTAATTTTTGGCCTGGCATGAAAATATCCAAGTTATCTAGCGAAAAGTTATAATTGGGAGGATCAACCTTGGCAAAGCTAGATTGAACAAAAATGAAGAATAATATTAGATATTTATTTAGTTTCAAATTTTTGTAACCTTTTAGTTAATTTTGTTATTTTAACAGCCGTTAAGGTTTACAGTTGTAAAATATACCTTTATTATACACTTAAGTGCTTGATTTTACATCTAGGTATAATATTCTTTCTTTTAAGGAATATGTTGCTGTGGGTTATAATAAGTAAGAGTGCTTAAGTTCAATTAAGGGATGAATTGAACATACAACGCTAGGAGAGGTTACACGTGGTAAATTTCAGAATTTTAGCTTTTATCGGGATGACATCATTGATTGCATCTTGTGCTACTAAAACTCAGTTAACATCAGAGACAAGTTCAAATCAAACTGCAACAGCGCAAGTGAATCAAGCAGATGATGGTGATAGAATTCAAACCCATCTTGTAGATGAAAACCTACCACAATGTATGGACTGTATTCTTGGTTCTGTTGGTGATCAAGAGTTAAAAAAAGTAGATAAGAAAATTTATTTTCTTTATGGAGCTGAACATTTAGGTCTTTCAAATTATTATTTTGATATCCCAGTAGTTTATAATGCTGCTACTAAGAAGTGGATCAATTATTTTACTGGAAGAGGAAGAAAGCATTTCCAAAGATATGCTGAGCGTGCAGGTAGATATGCACCTGTACTATCCAAAATTTTAAATGATCAAGGTTTACCTCGAGATCTTATTTATCTTTCCATGGCCGAAAGTGGTTTTCAAAATCATGCTCGTTCATGGGCCAAAGCTGTAGGGCCTTGGCAGTTTATGCCTTTTACTGGAAAAAAGTTTGGTTTAGAGGTTGGATTTTATGTGGATGAAAGAAGAGATCCACTAAAAGCAACTGTGGCAGCTGCTGAGTACCTTAGGTATCTAAACGATCTTCTTGGTTCTTGGGAATTAGCTTGTGCTGGTTATAATGCAGGTGAAGGTAAAATGAGTCGGGCCATCCGTCGTTATAAAACCAGAAATTTTTGGGAAATAAGAAAAGGCCGTTATTTAAAATCTGAGACTAAGAACTATGTTCCAAAAATTATGGCCCTGGCAATTATTGGTAAGAACTTAAGTAAGTTTGGTTTCAATGATGTTCAATTTGAAAAGGCTTTAGACTTTGAAGAAATTACTGTACCAGCTAATACAGATCTGTATAAGGTTGCTGATGTACTTGAGGAAAGTTTTGAAACGGTTAAAAAATACAACCCGGAACTTATCCGCTGGCAGACTCCTCCTAAAGGCGAGGAATATGTTTTAAGAGTTCCTGTTGGAAAAAAAGATATATGGGAACAAAAGAAAGCAGATGTAAATGTTCTGGCCACAAACTATAAACAATACCAATTACGTGGCTATGCTAGTTTGTATAATGTAGGAAGAAAATTTAAGGTACCTCTAAAAATATTGTCTGAATTAAATGGTATTTCAGGAAGAAAAAAATTATATCCTAAGACCACAGTACTTCTTCCTTTTAGAGAAGATCATAATCATAGAAAAGTAAGAATGTATGCTGATCTTTATGAGAAACCACGTAAGAGTGTTTTAAGAAGAAGAGCTTACCAAAAGTGGATTCGTCGTGGGGTTAGATCTGGTAAAAAAATCTCTAAACCATCTCAATTTTACACCGTACAAAGAGGAGACACTCTTTGGAACATAGCGAAAAAGACTGGGGTGAATATCAATACCATTATCCGTTCCAATTATCGGCTAGTTAAAAGAAGAATGATCCTTCCTGGAGATAAATTAGCAATTAGATAGCCATTGAAATACTCGACCACTTTGGTGTATGATCCTATGTATAGCACACATAGGAGAAGAGATGACAGGTTTTGGAATTAGGGCCTTAAAAAAAGTCACTGAAGACGAGTCAGCACAAGAGAGCAATAAATTTATTAAATACATTGTTTATGGAGGAAATACCTACGGGGTTCTAACCTTCATGAAGTTATATAAAAAATATCCGGGTGAGGTAAAGCTCATTACCAAAGATCCATTTTTAAAAGAAGACTTGTTAAAAGAGTGGAATTGCACTCTTAACTCCATTCGTAGTGATGAAGTAGCACAAGCTATTATGAGTTTAAATCCACGCTTTGAAGTCTTTGGGAAGCAAAAGAATGTTCTTTTCTATAAAGATACTAAGCTACATAAGTTTGGGGGGAGAGCAAAACCTCACGAACTAAAACCAGAAGAAGATTTTTTTACAGAATCTCCTTATCAATTCAAAGTTGAGGCGATGTTTGATGAAGAAGACTTCGCTAATTTAGATGAAATCCTGGCCGCTAATCAATTAAACAAGATTATTGCTGAAATAGAAGTATGCACACCCAGCGATTTAGTGGAAAAAGTTAATTATAAACTGCATACTGGAGAGCATGAAAGCATATCTTGTGAAAAGTTATACTTTTGTGAGTCACCCAAAAAATTCTTAAATTTGGTAACTAATAAAAAAGATTTAAATGATGATGTTTATAGCTTTGCTGCGGGGATTTCCAGTGAGCAGGCCATCTCTATTTATTTCGAATGTGACCGCAAGATTACTGATGAGGTAGGAACCGTGATTCTTCCTCAGAGTATGACTCATGAGTGGGGAAGCTTTATTCTGGATTTTGAAGCGTACGATCCTGCAAGTAATACTCAGAATTTCAAAGCGCTTACCTTTATTGCAGAAGATGATATCCAGGAAGAAGATCTGGCCAAAAAAATTAAGCTTATGAAGCGAGTTATCGAACGAGTGTTTCCAGAGCTAGCTAAGGCCCAAACTAATCAAACAATCCGTTTTAATGATGAATACCGCATATCTGGCACAAATGATGGGCAGTACGATGTTCTTCAAAATCAAAGTGTCAGATTTCTTGGGCAGGCAGCCGCCATCAAGCATGAAAATCATGAAAAATTTCACTATATGTCGCGGGGCATCTATGCTATAATGGCTCCAGAAGCCAATCTTCAATAAGTTCAAAAAATTTCAGGGATAAGATTTTAGGAAAAAAAGAGTAGGCTTCCTTGCCCAGTTGGCACCATCCGTAGTTAACTCAAAGCTGTACAAAAATTTTAAATTATGTCGCTTGGGCCTGTCACTAATTATTTTTAGATGTAAGAAGTTGAAAGAACTTCATAACATTTCTTAACTAAAGTATTAGAGATCCTTATGTTCAAACAAATTTTCATTACTATCATTATCTCTTCCTGTTTTACCGCCTGCGTGCTGACTCCACCTAGTACTTCACCTGAAGGTAGCAAAGTTATTATGTCTAATTTAAGAAGCGTTGAAGTGCGTTGTAGTGAAGAAAGCGTGTGCTTAACTAAAAATGAAGGGGAAGAACTTAAGGCAGTGGTCTTTTACGCCAAAGAGGAATGCCGTCTATTTGATAACTCCAGCGAAGTGGTGGCCATGCAAGCAGCTGCGCTAAACTGTGGGGTTAAGACAGAGGCTCCTGCTAATCCACTTGATAGTCCTAAAAGTACAAGTGTGGCACCAGGTGTAGCAGCTGCGGCTGAACCTTGTCACGCCAAGCTGGAAAGCTTTCTAGACTTAAACGGCGATAAACTGCTTTTAGTTGAAGAGGGACAATATAGCTTACTGGCCTTTATAGATGTAAATCAAAATAACTTTCCTGATGTGGGAGAGCCTTTTTATTGCAACGACACAGTTGAAATTTCCCCATATAAACGTCTGGTAAATATTTCATTACAAATCGTAAAAACTCTTGAATGATCTAAGGATGGTTCAGCTCTTTTTGGACAAAAAAAAAGGGACGCTAAAAGCGTCCCCATTATTTACTAAACTAAATAATAATTAGTACGTAATTGCAAAGTTTGCAACGTTAAGTGCAAGAGCAGTTTGCTTGTCATCATCGATTGCATCATTGTTATGAGCAGTTGTTCCCATTGTGTAAGAAACAGAAGGTGACCAGTTCATAGCTACACCCATAACTTTACCGATTGGGTATCTGTGTCCGTACTCAAGAACAATATCAGTTCTTTTATTACCAGAATCAGCAGTAGCATCTAGATCTTCGTAAGTGTACATATTGTAGTGAAGACCTACAAAACAAGTATCAGAGAATCCACCTTGGATATTGTAGTAAAGATTGATACCAATCATGTTGTAGTTGTCGTCAACAGAAACAATGTCACCATCTACAGTTTCAGAAGCTGAAACATAAGTTAAACCAGCACCAAAATTAGGAGTAAATCCATAAGCGTAGTTAAGTGCAATTGTTTGAGACTTAACATCATCATCTTGAGCAGTTGTTTCATTTGTTGCAGATCCCATTCCAAGATCTAAAGTGTCACATTGACCATCAAAACATCCATCAAGTCTAACCATGTG
>JBFEUX010000366.1:0-1867 GCA_041547255.1 Bacteriovoracaceae bacterium | reverse complement strand
ACCATAATAGTCAGGATCTGTTCTGGTTTAGAAAGTTTTTTGGCATAGTTTATGGCCCCAACAACTGCGGACCCACAAGATCCACCGGCATATATACCTTCTTCTTTTAGTAGACGTCTTGTCATTAAGAATGATTCTTCGTCGCCAACAGTTTCAAAGTCATCAATAACATCAAAGTTTACATTTTTAGGAAGAAAGTCTTCACCAATTCCTTCTAGAACATAGGAGTGAGCTTCTGCAATTTCTCCGGTTTTTTTATAGTGGGCAAGAATAGAACCTTGAACGTCGACACCAACGACCTTGATATCTGGGTTTTGTTCTTTAAGATATTTTCCTATTCCCGAAATCGTTCCTCCCGTACCAACACCGGCCATAAAGGTATCAAACTTTCCTTCAGTCTGTTGCCAAATTTCAGGAGCTGTTTGGTTATAGTGACAAAGAGTGTTTGCTTCATTGGAATATTGATCCAAGTGCACAGAGTTTGGCAATTTGGATAGAGCTGCAGCTACTGAGTAATAACTGCGTGGATCTTCTGGCTCTACATTAGTAGGACAGATAATAACTTTGGCCCCATAGGCTTTTAAGTTATTTATTTTTTCTTGAGACTGCTTGTCTGCCATAACGAAAACGCATTTATAACCATAGGTATTGGCAAATAAAGCAATACCTACACCAGTGTTACCTGAGGTACATTCTACAATTGTTCCACCTGGCTTTAAGATTCCCTTGCGAACTGCTTCTTGGCACATGTAAACACCCATACGGTCTTTTACCGATCCCCCTGGGTTCATGTATTCTAGCTTTACATAAATTTCGGATTCAACTTCACTGGCAACATGATTTAGTTTGATGATGGGTGTGTTTCCAATTGCTGAAATAATGTTCGTGTTTCTAAATTTATCCATTTAGCTCTCCTAATTATATTCTTTCCAACTAATGGCCAATTGTCTTACATGATCAAGAGGTGAGAGGCTAAATACCTCTGGAAACTCAAGTACTTGTTTAAAGTTTTCTTTAAGACTTTCTTTAAGTTTCGCTTCTTTTTTGATCAAAGACTCTTTAAGCCTAGCTTCTTCGCTATTAGTAGTTGGAGACCAGTTATTTAATTCTTTTTCTATACATTTATTAAGCGCCATATAGGTATGTTTCGTTATGTATTTACTTGCTTGATCTTTAATGGCCAAGGCTTCTTGTAGCTTATTATGTTCCACGCTTGTCACTAAGAACCAATTCGAATTTTCTTCACTTTTTAAAACGTGTTGCAAATCGAGAGCACTGATAAAGGTGGATTTAGTTTTATAGATGGCGATGATTGCTTCCACAAATTCGTCAATAAACTTATCCCCAGTAACTTTATTTAAATAACTTAATAGTTTTTTGACTCCGCTGGCAATAACTCTGTTGACAAGATTTTTACCAAAGCCGGATTGAGCTCCAGCTTCAACTTTTCTTCCTAAATAATTAAAAATATCGATAAAGGATTGATCAAAAAACATATTAATTCGCTCGACGCTATCTAGAAAATCCAGAAAGTGACTACCAGGAGGAGTATCTAGAACAATGGTTTCGTATTTTTTTGATTGATATTGCATATTGAGTTCTACAATGGCCAGGATCTCATTAAGTCCTCCATAAGGCCGTGTTAGGATATTCAAAATGCTGTTTGATAGTACCTCGTGAAAGTTTTTTTCATCTATAATTCGTTAAAAGGTCTTAGTCGGACTCATCAGTTCAACGTCTAAGAAAATCTCTTGATCCTGATTAAAGGGATCTCTAATGGCGACAATTTCACCTGCTTTTTCTTCTGGGATGCTGAGAACTTCTCGTAAGCGCTTGGCAGGGTCAATGGTAATCAGCAGTACTTTTT
>JBFEUX010000096.1:0-10363 GCA_041547255.1 Bacteriovoracaceae bacterium | reverse complement strand
ATTAATCTGTAATATCAAGCCTTGGTGTGCTCCTGCTCTGGACAAAGAATATGGAAGTGCTAATTCATTGGCCAAATCTACAGTAAGCTCAGAGTCATTAAAACTTTTTAAAAGAAAAACCAAAAGGATTACAAGAATATCTAACAGTGATGTAATATCGAACTCTTCAACTTCCATATCCCTTTTTTTCAATTTTTTAAATTTCATTCATGGGCTCCAGGACAACTTGTGAGAATATTTTACGCAGGGATGCTTGCTCCCCGTCTTTAACAATTTCCACCTTAGTACCTTCCGGAATCGTTTGCACCAGATCGATTACCTCAACAATTTCATCATATCTAATATTCGGTAATGGTGAAATTATCGCGTAATCATCTTTAGGGTGTTTAACCCTGAGATCGACCAAGAGTTTTTTTACCTTTGTCTTATAGTTTGTATCTCTTTTAAAAAAGATCTCTTCTAGCACCTCGTCTAAACCGGTAATTACTTCAATTTTACTCTTATAAATTTTAATCTTGAGATTTAATGGGTCTTCTTTAATTTTTTTATCATCCGGAACATCGCTCACAATTGGTGCATCCATCTCAATTTCAAAAATTTTAATAAATTGAGCTGAAAACAACAAAAAGAAGATAAAGATGAATACCGCATCCATAATGGGCACGATATTCAAACGCTCTAATTTATGTTCTCTACTCTCTCTGTTATTAAACATTCTTGTTCTTCTTCACACTTAATAAATCAATTAATTTACCCGCAATCTCATCAACCTTATCATTTAGTCTTATTGCCTTACTCGAAAGTATAGTATGAATGACCATGATGGAAATTGCCGAGACCAATCCAAATGCTGTTGTATTCATTGCTTTTGCAATACCATCTGCTAAGGCCTGTGCCTTGTTAGTCACATCTGCACTACCAACACTGGCAAATGACAAGATAAGACCTTGAATTGTACCCAATAGCCCAATCAATGTTGATACATTTGCAACAAGTGAGATATAGTTTAAATGGTAGGTCAGTTTTGGGGTGTGCTCCATAATCGCTGTGGTAACAGCATCCTCAACCAATGTTCTATCTTCATTGGCTCTTTTTAAACCTGAACGTAGCACTGAGGGTAAAACAGTATCGCTTCCAGCAACCAGCGAGATTGCTTCTTCAACATTGTTTTGCAACACGGCACCTTTAATCTTATCGAACAACTTATTGCCATTTACATCGTTTCGCTTAAGCATAATAAATTTATAAAAACTTATTCCCAACCCAGTTAGCCAAACGAGTAAAATGACCCACATAAAGTAGCCACCATCTCTCATAAACGTGGATAAAAAGTTAAACATGGATCTCCTCCTTAAAAAACATATTCAATATTAATTCTCAATCTATCATTATGATTCTTGCGTTTAAACAAGAGCTCACTCGCTTTCGCCTTTTCATCATCAACTGTAAAGTCACCTGGAGAGACAAGTTGCCCGTCAATCATTAACGCTCCTAAGTCAATCTTCTGTCTTTTCTTATATTCAATTTTCGTCACTCGCCTTGTAGTTTGCGCATAACTAACTGAGCTCATCAAAAATCCAATTAATATTATCAGCCTCATTTTACGCACCTATTCTGTAAAGCGACGGCATAGTCTCCTAGCTCATCGGCCCAAAATCCACCTCTAAAATCCCAAATAAATTTGTCGTCAATGTTTGGAATATCACCTAATGGCTTAGTTTCCAGTTCATCTTTAAAAACGATACTTTTACCCTGGGCCAGTCTTTCTCTTTTTTTCAAACTAACCATTAGATTAAGCTTAACGAACGCACTTCTCATTTGGCGAATCTGAAGATAATAGTCGTTGGATACATTTTTAAGGAAGTCCTGAAAATCCTCTTTTATTGCTTTTTTATAATAGTAAAGAAGGTCTAAAAATATTTGTGCTTGTCTTAAACTTTTTACACGCGAAAGCTTTTTGATTTCAGCTGTCAAGTGCCCCCTTGCCTGCTTAAACGAAAAGAATCTAATATCTTTTTTAAAGCCTTTTAAATAATAATAAAGAAATTTATTCTTTTGTTCTTTTGGTTCTTTCTTTGAAATGATCAAGCGAAGCAATCTGTTCTTGCTAATTGTGCGGGCAACATCCCTATATTTCCACGTTGTTTCATTAAATTCCTTATAAATATTTTCAGCTTTTTCGAAATAGCACATTTCATAGTAAATCAAGCCGCGTAAATAATTAGCTTCGGGTATCATAAATCTTTTCAACAATGGTGCTTTATAGGTTACAACGGAACCTAGTGATCTTTCCGTCTCCCCTAACCAATAATAACTCCAAGCCCTATCGATTAGAAATCTTGGCCATATATAGTCATCTTTTCTTACATAATCTAAAACTTTAAGTGTTCTCTTATAGTCTTTATTTGCAAAATAAATTCTGGCAAGTTGTTGTACACACCGATTTTTAAAAGTCTTAACATAACTTTCAGGTTTTAAATGGGTATATCTTCTCTTTGAGGCAAAACGTACACAACGCTTAAAGCGGTTAGCAACATGCTTGTAATTTTTTTCAGTCAAGTATATCAGACCCAATATATAGTTTTTCTCAACACGCATATTAGTTCTTTTTAATCTTATTAATTTCTTCTTAGCGGTTTTAAAGTCGTTTAAAAAAAACCTTCTAATTGCTACCGCATAATCTATTGCTGTCTTTTTACTGACAAACTCATCTAGTTCTGGATCATGAATAAAAACCGATGGGTGAACTATGTCCATTATCTTTTCTACTTTTCCTTGAGCGATGCTTTCTCCCCTGGAAACACTCTTTTTTAAGAAAATATAGGAAGAATAATAAAGGTTGTTTCTATATACAATATTGAACATATCAGCGTAGCCCTTTGCATTCGCAAGGGCCGGAGTTATGATAAAAATTGCAATTAACAAGTACTTATTCATTAAAATATGTATCCAATTGTCCCTATTATATCATTGTAATAGAGAGTTTCCTTTGCTCCACTCTGGCTCATGATTGTTTGAACTCCAGTCAGATTGTATTCAAAGCCAAATGTAAGTCCTCCAATTCCATAAAACTTTACAAATGATCTAAAATTAAATCCGCTGTCTTGTTCCTCCGCTAGCGTAAGTGACACATTTTCATCATCAAAAGTTTTGTAATTTCCTGCAGTATCAAATATTCCGTACCCTAGACCAAGACCCCAATCAAAAAAGAAAATTTTATTAAACGTATTAATTTTTCCGTAAAAAGGTATCCAATTAAAATGAATGAGTTTTGCTGTATCAATCCTTCGCATTAACGGTTTAACTTCACCTTTGGGATAATTTAATAAATTACTTAAATCGGCACTATTACTGTTGTTATACGACTTGTAAGTAAAGTCCACCGACCAGTTTTCACTTAAATAATATGCTAATGCCAAGGAGTAACCATTCGTGTCTTGATATGGAGAACTGTTTGAATCTATTAGACTGATATCTATGCCGATGCCTCCAGCTTTAAGATATTCTTTATTTTGAATTACATAAACCTTTTCACCCTCATCCAACCATTTAAATTCATATAACGATTTATCTGAGGCATATGTATTAACAGTTAATAATCCAGCAAACGTGCTTACAATTAAGTTGAGCAATAAAATTCTTTTCTTCATAAATTTCTTCCCATTTACTTCAATACTATATTAATCTATACACTGTGCAACACTGTAATATTTTTACCTAGTTAGAAAATAATCTGATTTAGATTATTATTATATAAAAGAGGTAATTGAGATGTTAAAACGACCATTAATACTTAAGCTTATTGCTTTGTTTATGTTTATTTATCCGCTTCTGCAGGTTGCTTTTTTAAGTATCGAAAAGGAGAGAAGCTTCCAATACACCTTAAATTGGACGCTTACATCTTTAACAGTACTGGACTTTTTTAATTTTTGGTTCTTGTTTCCGCTGAGTGGAGTTTTGCTTTTAGGCGTTAAAATCTACTCCTACGTGGCCTTTATAGCAATCCAACTGTACAGCTTTTATTTTCACTTAAACTACGAGCCATTTAGCTGGCCTTATCTGGCAAAAACCCCATCAGCATCTTCATATATATTACTGGGAATCAACATGATCATTGTCGGGTATTTACTACTACCAAGATCTCGCGAAATCTTTTTTGATAAAAGTTTACGTTGGTGGGAGAGAGGTAGTCGTTACACAATTAACGAACCTTGCTTTGCCAAATATGATGGAAAAGAAGTTCACGGCAAAGTTTGTGATCTAAGTTTTGGCGGAGCCTTACTGGAACTCGACGAGCCAATTCCTAAAGGGAAGGTTATTAACTTGGACTTCGACATTCTTGGTAAAGAAGTATCTTTACAGGCTGAGGTCATTAGATTTATTAACACTGATGGAAAACCAATGTTTGGTACCAAATTTAACTTTAAAAACATTTTTGAAAAATTCAAAATTAAATTTTTAATGTTTTCAATTTCTAAGATTGGCAATTATGACAAATACCGATAGGGGATTTGGTCAATAATCCAGCAAAGCTTAATGAATTTACAATAGTTTTTCAATGGTCTCTAATAGGGTCTCAATAGCGATGGGCTTTCTAAGTACGACTCTACCTGCACTCTGTGGAATCATATCTACCATGCCAGAGAAAAATATGGTTGGAATCTCCAGGTTTCTTGCCTTCAACTCTTCAGACAATCTCAACCCACTTCCAGTAGGCATATGCACATCTGAAATTACCAAATTCCAAGCTGGATCATTGTCTATTACCCTTAAAAATTCATCAAGAGAGGGAAAAGTATTTAGCTCGAAACGACTATCATTCTCTAAAATCTCTTTTAGAGTTTCTCTTACATCCAGCTCATCATCTATAATTGCGATTCGTTTGTTTTCCATTTATGTCCAATTATTAATTTAATACTCTATTTTAATCTAATTTGTAATTAGATCAATAGAGATTTTATATGCGTAGCGCCAATTTGATATCAATCAATGCCCAATTCAGGATTTTTATATTACTATGGAAAAAGAAATTTAATCAACCATCACATTCGAGGCTAACAAGTGAACTGGACAGGAAATCTAGCAAAATATTTTATTGATAATGGAAAATTAACGGCCCTTTTAATGATTGGCCTTTTTCTTTCTGGTATATTTAATTACTTTCTAACACCCAAAAAATATAATCCAACAATTGTGGCCCCAGCTTTCCAGGTTATTGTTAACTTTCCTGGAGCAAGTAAAAAGGATGTTATTGAGCAAGTCACAAAGCCTCTTGAAAATATAATTTCAAATATTGCTGGAGTAGAAGATATATATTCTGTTAGTTACTCGGGTGGCCGTGCATTTATAAATGTAAATTTTTATGTTGGTGAAGATTTTGACAAAGCAAAGGTGTCACTCAATGACCGCATTCAAAGTGATATTGACTTATCTCCTTATGGAATCACTAGCCCCATCATTAAGTCTATTGACCCCGAAGATGTACCAGTTATCACTATTGCTCTCATGTCGAATAAATTAAACGCGGTAGAACTTAGAAAATATGCTTTCCAAATTCGCGACCAGCTAGCAACCGTGCCAAACACAGGGATTATTAATGTTGTTGGTGGTCACAGACAAGAACTTACAATTATAGCAAATAACGAGCAACTAAAGCATAACGCTCTCACAGTTCACCATATCCAACAAGCGCTAAAAGCGCATAATGTTTACAGTCCGGTAGGCTTTATAAAAGGTGAAGCTAGTTATTTACCGGTTGAAGCCGATGGACGAATTACCAACGTGGAAGATATCAAAGATATCATTGTACAGACTAACAACTCAATAAATATTAGGGTTAAAGACGTTGCGGAGGTTAAATTACAAGAAGTAGAAATTACCTCTCATGTTCTTCACACTAAACATAAAAAAGAATATACAAACAATGTACTCTTAAGTGTAGCGAAGCTAAAGGGTACCAACATTAGCAGTGTAACAAATGCTGTTCGTAAAAAACTAAAATCATTAAAACTGGATGATAAAGTTAAGGCGGAGATACTGGTAAACGATGGGGATGTAGCACAAGATGAAATTTCTGGATTGTTATCTAACCTGCTTACTTCAATTGCTATCGTTGTTTTCGTTCTTATGTTTTTCCTAGATATTAAATCCTCTTTATTAGTGGCAATCGCTATTCCCTTAACATTATCTAGTGTCTTTATTGCTGCTTACTTTGGAGGACAAAGCATTAATAGGATAACATTATTTGCATTAATTCTTTCTTTAGGTCTACTCGTAGATAATGCAACGGTTGTTATTGAAAATATCGCAAGGAAACTGGCCAACGCAAGGACTGTAACAAGCGATTTATTTGCAAAGGCTGTTGATGAAGTTGGTCTAGGTTTATTTATGTCAACACTGACAACACTTTTGGCATTTTTCCCGATGGCCTTTATTTCAGGAATGATGGGACCTTATATGGGACCTATTCCATTTTTCGTTCCTGCAGCACTTCTTATCGCCCTAGGTATTTCCTATACCATAAACCCCTGGATGGCATCTGTGCTCATGAAGAAAGCGCCAGAACATAATCCAAGCAAAATGCAGGTGGCTGGAACCAAATTTTTATTAAAATACAGACATTTTCTAAGAGTTATCCTTCATAGCAGTAGTAAAAGAAAATTTGTGCTGGGTTCAGTCGTCCTTGCTTTACTTTTATCTTCAAGCCTTCCCTTTGTGTACTTAGTTAAATTTCGTATGCTACCCAAAGCAGATGTTGATCAATTCTATGTTTATTTGGATTTACCGGCCAGTAGCTCACTAGAGTCTACTTATGAGCTTACTCGCAAAGTAGAAAAATCACTAAACAATAATAAATTTGTAAAAATGACTCAATCTTATATCGGAACCGCGCCCGTTATTGACTTTAATGGCTTGTTTAAAAATGTAGCATCCAGAGTAAACTTTAATCAGGCTACCATAAGAGTAGGCCTTCTTGCTGATACAGAGAGAGATACAATTTCTGAACAAATTGTCTTTCAGGTACGACAAGAATTAAAAACGATAATCAAAGAATACCCAGGAACCAAAGTAAAACTAATTGAAGACCCTCCAGGACCACCAGTTATGTCAACATATCTTGTAAGGGTAGAGGGAGAAGAAGATTTAATCCAAGCTGAAGCTCAACACATCTATAAAGATTTAATGCAAATTGAGGGTGTCGTTGACTTTGACATGACACTGCCAGAACATTCATACACTTACGATATAAAAATTAATCATCATGAAGCATCCAAGACAAACGTAACTCCACTACAAATAATGGATACGCTAAATACTCTTTACTCGGGAAAAGTTGTTGGTATTTTTCACAATCAAGATAATATCGAGCAAGAGTTTATTAGAATTAGATATCCCAAAGCCGATCGTTCTAACCCTGAGCCACTTAAGGATATTCAAATATTTAATCAATACCGAATTGGAACACCATTATCTCGTTTAGTTACTATTCAAAAGCGTTCGACCATTCCACCTCTTTATCGTGAGAATGACTCCAATGTGGTTTATATCTCTGGTGAAATGGGTGATCGCTCAGTAACATACGCTGGAATTGATACTTTACTATACCTGCTTAAACACAAGCCTTTAGCTGGTAAGGCACGAGTCGATAGCTGGGATTTGTTTGGAGTTAACTACCTCACTGACGATAATAAGCAATTAAGAATTAGTATCGGAGGGGAGTGGGAACTCACGCTTGAAGTCTTTAGGGATTTAATGTTAGCAATGATGGTTGCTATTGTAGTTATTTACTTTGTATTAATTGCCCAGTTTAAATCATTCACAGATCCTCTCATCATTATGTCGACGATTCCGTTAAGCGTTATTGGAGTCTTTCCCGGCTTTATGCTTTTAAATTTTCTCGCTGGTGAATATTTTACGGCCACCTCAATGATTGGAATAATTGCCCTTGCAGGAATAGCTGTAAACAACTCAATCATATTACTAGAATATTTAAAGTCGTTATTAAAAGAAGAGCCCGATCTTATAGAGGCACTAATTGAGGCTTGTGCAACCAGATTAAGGCCAATCGCCCTCACGACAATAACGACAGTACTGGGCTCCATGACAATATTGGGAGATCCTGTTTGGGCGGGACTAGCTTGGTCTATTGTACTAGGACTTGCCGTATCATCCATGCTAATTTTAATTATATTCCCTGTGCTTTACTATACAGTCCACAAGCCTAAAAAAATATAAACAGATTATTTAGTGTTACTAAAGATGTTTTTTATTGATCCAACTTCTATATTTGCTAAGATTAACTGTGGAAAAGTTAAAAAGAAAACAAATAGAGGCTGGATCAATCTTAATTAGAGAAAACGACCATTCTCGTAAGCTATTTATTCTCAGAAAAGGCAAGGTTCGCGTTTTCAAAAACTACATGGGTGGAAAAATAGTTCTCGCTGTTTTACGTCCTGGCGAAATTTTTGGAGAACTCAGTTTCTTTGACAATAAGCCAAGGTCTGCCTCGGTTGAGGCCCTCACTGACGTTGTCGTAGATACTATTGATGGCGAAGCATTAAGCACCGATATTGAAAACCTACCTCCCTGGCTGAAATTGATATTTTCGAGTGTGGCCAATCGTTTTCGTATCGTCGACCAAAAAATGACCGTCTTACAAAGTCTAAGTAATTTCCAGAGAAAGACTCTTTCTAAAGATGCTATTGGAAACAAAATTTATACCGATCTATTAAGAATTATAAAAATAATCAAAATGCTTATAAACGAAAAGGGTAACAATCAAACTAAAGAGGAACTCACGAAGCAGCTTAATGAAACAGTTGGTAATTCACTAGTTGCACCTAAAGCATTTTTGAACGTAATGCTAGATTATGACTTTATTTCAACTGATGACTATGAAAACAACCGGTTATTTGTTATTAATGAAGAGGTTTTGACTGACTTTGAAAACTTTCTCAAGCTTGAATACAAAAAAGATACTTGTACCATTCTAGCTCACCAAAGTATCGCGTTACTTAGAAAAATCATAAGTTATTTAGAAACAGAAGACCTTAATAACAACAATGAAAGTATTCCACTTTCGAAGCAAGCTATCGACTCTTATGATGAAAAAGAAACTGCAGAAGCTCTTAATCAACTAATAAAACTTGGTATCATTCAACTCAAAGACAATGTGCCGTACATCCAACCAGCCAACATAATAAAATCTTTCAAATATTATAATATTGTTAAATCTTTCGATCACACGATTGTCTATAGTGATTAATTTATCTTATTTAATTTTATATTGATAATTGGACCAGCAATAAAGATATAGCTGGTCCAATAGTTTAGCTATTAAATAGTTTCACGAGCAAGCTGTACTGCCTTATATGCATCCACTAGACCAGCACCAAAACTTCTTCTCGATCCAATATATGTTGCACTTTGTTTCAGAATGGAAACAACTTGTTTTGGTGTCAGGTTAGGATTAACAGAGTAAATTAAGGCTGCCACTCCGGAAACAATTGGAGCAGAATAAGAGGTTCCGTTGCCTCTATAATAACCACCATATCTGGTTAGAAAATAGAGATCCTCACCTGGCACGGCGACATCAACAAATAATCCTGTGTTAGATCCCCAAGCCCTATTTTTTGTAGCCGAATAATATCTTCTGTTATAAATATCTGTTCCAGCAACAGCAATTATTTCGGGTTTATCAAGCCAACGCGTATACCAGTTCTGATTACCTGCTGCCCATACAACTACGGCACCTTTTTTATTAGCATACCTGGCTGCACTTGCAGATGAGCTACTATTTACACCAGTCATGCTTACATTAATTACTTTTGCACCCTTATTAGCGGCCCAGCGAATACAGTTCAACATTGCACTGGTTGGTACTCCACCACTGGTTGTCACTATTTTTCCCGGTAAAATTTTAACTCTTGGAGCAACACCGCTCGTCCCATAATTATCTCGGTTTGAAGCTGCAATAAAACCCGAAACGGCGGTTCCGTGATTTGTATTGGGTGAAGTATCATAGTTATTATTTAAAAAATTCCATCCGCGTAATACTTTTCCGCGCAGTTCAGGATGATATTTATTAACGCCAGAATCACAGACCGCGACAATTACATCTTCACTACCTTCAGTAATAGTCCAGGCTGCAGGAGCATTAATTCTATCAATATGCCAGGTTTTATTCCAGCCACTTAGCGATTTTGTATTCGAGCTTGGCTTGTTATCAAAATCTACTTTTGTTAGCTGATCTTTTTCAACAAACTTAAAAGCATTTGTCCTCAAAAGCTTTTTAGCTACCCTGTCATTTGTCACAATTTGCCAAGCCTCCTTACCAATAATAAGGTTATTATTGGTAAGGATT
>JBFEUX010000348.1:0-2123 GCA_041547255.1 Bacteriovoracaceae bacterium | reverse complement strand
GAAAACGAAAAATTTTAATAAAGCAGAGATTTCGGCCTTAAATGCTGGGAGGTCCAGTGCCATTAGAAGAAATGATGATATCAAGGCCAAAGAGGCATTTGATGAGGCCATGGCCAATGCCTCTCCAGAGACTCAAAAGATCCTTATTAAAAATAATAAGTTCATTAAAAACAAAGTAAATACCCCTCTCTCGCAATTTGCACTAACAAAGTTTGGTGATGGAGCTAATAAAAATAATAAATTGGATTCTGAGCTTAATAATAACATGGTCTCTAACGTAGATAACAATGACCCTTTAGGTGTAAATAACTTCTGGAAGACAGAAGATAACAACTCAATACCTTACGCTTCCAGCTTTAATGGAGCGAGCGATGGAAGCGATTCAGAAAAAATAATGAATGAAAATAATAAGCAAATAACTGCTAAGCAAATGGATGATATTTTAGAATCTGTAAAAAAAATGAAAAGAAAACTAGAACCAGATGAAGCGGATACCCTCTTTACCAAAATCAGTAAGGCCTATAAACGTAGCTACGGCCGATTGCTAAGTAGACCTAAAGGGCCCAAAGCAAGTAATCTAGTACCTGTAAAAGAGTACAATATTTCTGACCAACAAAAAAACAGACTAAGATCCATCCTCAAGAAGGATTCAGCTAAGCAAGCTTACCCGCAGTAAGGTCATATTTTGTAGGTTGGTTAGTTGGGCCTCTAAAAAGACAAAATTGATAGCTTAAGTTTTCTTTATTTTCCTTATAAGACGCCATGCTTCTTTTCATTAAGCCGGAAATCTCCATATAATTTTCATTCCCTAAAATTTTAAAAATATGGAGAAATACATGGATAAGATTAATTTTCCGGCAAATATTATTGAATGCTCGCACTTAATTGGTGGCGAGTGGTTTCAAGGTCAAGGGGACAAAGTGGATGTTTACTCTCCTTATAATGGTAAAGTAATTGGTTCTTTTCAAAATGCGACTGCGGGTGAAGTCAAACTTGCTGCTGAGAAAGCTCAAGTGGCCGCTAAAGCTTGGGGTGAAACTCCTATCAAGGAAAGAACTCAGGTCATGTTTCGCTTTAGAGACATTCTTCTTAGAGATATCGATAAAATTTCAAATATGGTTAGTATTGAAAGTGGAAAAATTCCTGCAGAGGCGAAGGCCGGTGTACTGAAAGGGATAGAAGTACTAGAGTTTGCTCTGTCGCTGCAAAATCTGGATCAGGGGGCAAAATTAGAAGTTAGCCGTGGTGTTCATTGCGAGTATCGCCGCGAACCACTTGGTGTTGTTGCTTCTATTACTCCATTTAATTTTCCTGCCATGGTTCCTATGTGGACGATTCCCATTGCGATTACGCTGGGTAATTCCTATATATGGAAACCATCAGACAAAACGCCATTAACTGCAACTCTGATTGGAGAAGCTCTAATTGAGGCCGGTCTTCCGCTTGGCGTATTAACCATTTTAAATGGCCAAGTCGAAACAGTGAATAATATTATTGATAATGATAAGGTTAAGGCGGTTGGCTTTGTTGGCTCTTCTAAGGTTGCTAAAGCCGTTTACCAAAGAGCAACCTCATTAGGAAAAAGAGCTCTGTGTTTAGGTGGTGCCAAAAATCATATTATTTTATTACCTGATGCTGACTTAGAAATTTCTGCCACCATTGCAGATTCCTTTACAGGTTGTGCCGGCCAGAGATGTATGGCCGCTTCAGTGCTCTTAGCAGTTGGCGATGTTGATAAACAAATTGAGCGCATAGTGGCCAGGGCCAAAGAAACTACTTTATGTACAAAGATGGGTGCCATTATCACCAAAGAACAGGTTGCCTTTCTAAATAGTGCTATTGATAGAGCAGTCGCAGATGGTGCTAAGCTTTTGTTAGATGGAAGAAATCAAACGGTGCAAGATAATTTTAGTGATGGTTATTGGTTTGGGCCAACCATTTTAGATAATGTTTCACCTGAATCAGAAGCTGCAACCGCCGAATTATTTGGGCCAATCATTAGTATTGTTCGTTGTAAGAATATTTCGCAAGCGATTGAAATTGAAAATAATAATGATTATGGAAATGCCGCTAGTATTTTTACTAATAACGGTGGATTTGCGGAACAAATCGCCGCTGCAGCT
>JBFEUX010000127.1:0-8338 GCA_041547255.1 Bacteriovoracaceae bacterium | reverse complement strand
TTTTGATTCCCTTAGGGACTACGGTAAATATGGCGGGATCTGCTATCTGGCACACCTCAGCGATTATATTTTTAAGCCAAATCTATGGTATTAACTTAACGCTACCGCAAGTTATCCTAGTAGTTTCTACTTCTATTGCTTCGGCCATCGGTTCACCTGGTGTTCCTGGAGTCGGTATTGGCATTTTATCTAGTGTTCTGGTTAAAGTCGGAGTACCGCTAGAAGGTGTCAGTTTAATTATGGGTGTGGATAGAATTATTGATATGGGTTGTACCGTGGTTAATGTTGCGGGTGATTTAACAGCAACCAAGCTTTTTAGTAAAAGCTAGCTTTTCATTTATTCATTGATGCCTAAGCCAAATAGGTTGGCAATATTTCCAATCAAAAGTGGAAGTAGACTAAAAATCCCAACGGTAAGCCATTCATTTTTTGAGAGTTCACAAAGTGAAAGAATTTCTCTTAGATAAGAGATATAGACGGCGCCAAGAAGCAGTACAAAACATAATAAGACTGCCCCCCAGATATAGGAATTTTTTGTAATATCATTAAAGATAATGTTTGATTTGGTTAAACGCATATTAAAGACATGAAAAACCTGTGCAAAACCCAGTGTCAGAAATGACACTGTTACAGCGGTTGAAGCATTATCATAACTTCCATTTAAGGTGATAAAGTAAGCGGCCAAAACTGAAAGAGTGATAAGTCCCCCGTAAAAAAAGATAAGGTACCACTTCCTTTGACCAATAACCGTATCTTCTTTTTTTCTCGGAGGCCGGTAAAGATAAGTTTCATCTCCTTCACCCATGCCTAAGGCAAGGGCAGGAAACACATCCGTCACTAAATTTAAAAATAATATTTGTAAGGGTAATAGTGGAAGGGGAGCGTTGACGATTGTTGCAATGGAGACGATAAGCACTTCACTGATATTACAAGATAGTAGATAGATAACAAACTTCTGAATATTACTAAATATAATTCTTCCTTGCTTTATGGCCAGGATAATCGAAGTGAATTTATCATCGCCCAAAATCATATCTGCTGCATCCCTGGCGACTTGGGTTCCTCTAAGACCCATGGCAACACCAATATCTGCTTTTTTCAAAGCAGGTGCATCGTTTACACCATCACCAGTCATGGCAACAACAAAGTTATTCTTCTGAAAGAATTCAATTAAGTTTAATTTTTGCGTAGGGCTCACTCGACTAAAAACTGCGGTATTCGCTAAGTTCTCTTTTAAAGTATCGTTCCAGTTTTCTTGCTCGCCTAGCTCTTTACCGGTTAATACTAAGTATTGCTTTGATGCATCTAACTCAACGTCTTTAGCAATTTTTTTTGCTGTATGGGCTTGATCTCCTGTCGCCATCGCAACTCTAATTCCTGCCTTATGACATTTCGCTATTGAATCCTGGATATCTGCTCTTGCCGGGTCTAGTAAACCTAAAAAACCTTGAAATGTCAGATTCTCGTAGGGAGCTTCTTCTGTATTCTTTACTTGTTTTGAAGCTACTGCAATAACTCTTAGACCTTGCTGGGCCAATTGCATATTTAACTGTTCTAGTCTTATACGGATATCATTATCTATTTCTTTTATTTGATCTGCATCTTGAATAAACTTTGCTTTTTTAATAATAGCTTCTGGGGCACCTTTAACGGCAACAAAAATATTTTCTTTTGCTTGATGATAGGTTGCCATCATGCGACTTTCCGGAGAAAAAGCCTCTTCCTTCAATTCAGGGAAGTCTTCTAATAGTTGTGGTTTAAAAATCTTAGCTTTCGTGGCACCCGTTAGAAGTGCGATTTCCATAGGGTCGCCTGCTGCGCCTCCTTGTATTTCGTGGTTTAAGATTGCATTATTGCACAAGACAGCAATCTTAAGACATTCAACCAGCTCACGCTCTTGACGGAGCATTTCAAACTCACTCTCATGATAAGATTTTTTGAGTGTTGATACCTGAGATAAAGACATTTTGTTTTCAGTTAATGTCCCTGTTTTATCAGTTAAAATAATTGATGTGGCCCCTAGGGTTTCCACCGCTGAAAGTTTATTAACTAGAACATTTTTTTTTGCTAAATGCCACATACCTTTGGCCAAAGCAATGGTCGCTACGATAGGCAAGCCTTCGGGAATAGAGGCCACGGCCAAGGCCACGGCTGTCTCTAGCATAAGATACAGATCTTTTCCGGAGAGGATCCCTGATATCGCAACAAAGAAAGCAATAGCAAGTGATATCCAAATAAGTTTTTTGCCAAGACTTTCCAATCTTTTTTCTAGTGGCGTTAGCTCATCATGAGCCTCCTGCGTGACTTTTGCAATCTTTCCTATTTCTGTTTGCATTCCAGTGGCAGTGACAATCGCGGAACCAGAACCATTGGTAAGAAAAGTTCCGCGATAAAGCATATTTTTTCTTTCTGCTAGAATGGTGTCAGCAGAAATAATTTCAGTATCTTTTTCTATAGGAACAGATTCTCCGGTTAACGAAGATTCGTCTGCTGATAATCGAGAAGCTCTAATGATACGAGCATCAGCGCTAATGATATCTCCTGCTTCAAAGTTGATAATATCACCGGGAACTAATTCATCAGCATCGATAGTTTTATAAGAGCCATCCCTTAGTACTGTAGAAGTTGTTTTCCCCAACTTTCTTAAGGCTTCCATCGATCTAATAGCTTTGTACTCTGTAATAAATCCAATGAAAGTATTTATGACTAGGACAATGAGTACGGAAAGTGCTTCAATCCATTGCCCTAAAAAAAATGAAATAATTGCAGCCGTTAGTAGTAGAATGACAATGATACTTTTAACTTGTTGATATAAAATACTTAAGACAGAAACAGGTTGTCTTAATACCAGAATATTCTTACCACTGGTTTGTTGTTTAGCTAGAACCGTTTGCGTGGATAAACCCGAATCTTCAGAGCTGTTAAGTTTTGCAACAACATCTACAGCTTTTATATTCCATGGGCTAAACTTCGTATCTATTTGCAAGCTGGTTATCCTTTTTACACTATTAAATCTACTCAGATATTATCATATAAAAGCAGGTGATAAATTAAAACGACTTTCACTGTTAAATACACTAAATTTGTTTTATAAATTTAGCGTTAAAGCAAAAAAGGTGTTGTGCTATGCAAGATATAATTAATGTTTTATTCACATGGTTACCATTTTCAATAACTCTGTTTTTAGGCGTTATTATTCTCTATATTTTGCAAAAATTATTCTTTAAATGGGCACAAAGAGAAGTAGATCATTCCAAAATTTATTATCAGTTAACACTGTTCTTTATTTTTAACTTGGTTATTGTGATGGCAATTATTAGTTCTCCAATAAGCGATAGTATTAAGGGACAATTATTAAGTTTGTTGGGGATCTTATATACCGCGGCCATCGCTCTTTCTTCCACAACATTTCTGGGGAATATTTTAGGTGGTTTGATGGTGAAGGTCCTAGGTAAATTACGCCCCGGAGACTTTGTTCATATCGAAAATAATTTTGGACGGATCACTGAATTAGGTATTCTTCATACAGAGATTCAAACTATTGACAGAGATTTAACCACCTTACCAAATTTGTATTTGGTAACCAACCCGGTAAAAGTAATACGCTCTTCTGGAACGATTATCTCTGAAGATATCAGTTTGGGGTATGATATCCATCACAACAAAATTGAAAGGTATTTAATCCAGGCTGCTGAAAACTGTAAATTGGAAGAGCCTTTTATGCATATTCAAAAACTAGGTGACTTTTCTGTAACCTACAGAATTTCAGGAGTACTTAAAGATATTAGGTCTCTTTTAACTACCAAAGCTAAACTAAGAGAAGAAATATTGGATGCCTTACATGATGCTGGCATTGAGATTGTATCACCTACTTTTATGAATCAAAGAATGCAGCAAGCAGGTGTTCAATTTATTCCTAAGCGTGAAAAAGAAGTTGTTCCACAAAATGAAGAACTTCCTGAAGAAATTATTTTTGACAAGGCAGATGAAGCAGAGTCTATTGATAATTTAAAAATGATGCTTGCTAAGTTGGATGAGCAGCTAGCTTCGTTAATAAAAGATATCTCTATCGATAAAGATGATAAGGAAAAGAGTCTACAGCGGCTAAATAGTCATAAGGAACATATCTTAGCTCTTATTGCTAAAAAACAAGAAGAAAAGGATAATGACTAAGGCTAGGCTCTTTTATTTCTAATAACCTTTTGAACCAACGGAATTGCTGTCGCCGATATAATAAAAATTCCAAGCCCAAATAAAAGAGAGTTCCAAAATAAGCTTGCATCCTCTGCATAATTAAATATTGCAGGAGAGCCCATTAGCCATATGCCCGCAGCAACGTTTACCCATTCTTCCCAGAGCTTTAACTTGAACAAAGCAGCTCCGGAACTGAGCATAATCACCATGCCAATAATCCAAAAATTAATGGTAACAGCTGTAAGTGAGTAACCAGGTGTAGTTGTGCCTAGGGCCCACGGGATAATAAAAATCCACGCACCTAAGAATAAATTTATCCAGTTTTCTCTTCTCAATGTTTCTTGCATGGTAAACTCCTTTGTAAGGTTTTTTTACATAGTAAGCTTAATATTTACTAAGAATTATGTCTGTGTAAATAGTCAGTGAAGATACTGATATTTATCTTTGTTACAAATAGCTTTTTAGATGAATAATGATACTTTTATTCTTTCCTAATTTTTTACTTATTTTGTTATTGATCTAGATCAATAATTTTCAATATTTTTTACTAATATAAATCATTATTAAAGGGCCAAACATTTTTGTACTATTTGCCGTATAATGACTATAAGTAGCACGTCAGTAGTTGAACAAAACCAAAGGAGATTTTATGAAAACTAGAATTTTAATCCTAATGCTTTCGTTGGCCTATGCTACAGTCAGTTTTGCTCACCATGCCGCTGTCGATATCATAGATGAGGAGACGTGGGCGATGATTGACGAATTAGTCGCTGATACACCTCATGCCTCATTAGATTTAACCGATTTAGGCAATGCTATGGATATGGAAATTATGTTACCAAGTGCAGATCAAGATTCTCTGGATTCGCTTGTTTCTGAACTTGATCTTCTCGCTTCTGAAAATGGGAGTGAGTACTATATTAGTTTAGATGAAGTTGGCAATATGACTGTTATTACCCTAAGTATATTATAATTTGAGGGGGAGGAACTTCCAATGTTCCTCCTCTAATTGTTTGATCCAGGTCAATAACTTTCTTCAATTGACATTATTAAATTCGCCACCATCTTTATTTATGGAATAGTACTGTTTTATTTTATTAAGGAGTTTGCTATGAAAAAAATATTATGGAGTACAATTATGCTAAGCTTTATCTCTTCTGCTTTTGCCGTAGATAATGTTAAGGCCTTAAAGATGGCATTAGATGACGAGTACAGAGCAAAGGCCACTTATTTAAAAGTTATTGAAGATTTTGGGGCTAGACGACCATTTACAAGTATACTGGATTCCGAACAAAGACATATCAATGCCTTAATACCTTTTTTCACTATATATGGGGAAGCCATTCCTGCTAACCCTTATTTAGGGAAAATTGATAGTTATGCTAGTTTTAAAGCCGCTTGTGAGGCTGGGGTACAAGCTGAAATGGCCAATGTTGCCCTTTACGACTCTATTTTTAGTATGACTGATGATCCCGATTTAATCGCTGTATTTCAAAACTTACAATGGGCCAGTCAAAACCGTCACTTAAGAGCATTCAAGCGTTGCGCTAACAGAAACCGATAAATATTAGACTGATAAAAATGTCCATGTTAGAAAATAACATGGACTTTATAAGTAAAGTATTAATTGTCATTGGGGTAGTCTTTATTGTGGCCGGTTTTGTATGGCACTTTAGTGGTGGGAATATTCCTCTAGGGCGACTTCCTGGTGATATTCGTATTGAGGGTGAAAATTCTAAAGTCTACATCCCAATAACTACAAGTATTTTGTTAAGTGTTATTTTGTCTGCCATCTTATATCTAATCCGTAAGTTTTAATCAGTTTTTTATCCGAATTTAATTGTAAAAAAATTAAATCGCAATTATCCTCTTTATTATTAATATGAGGTGGTGAGGTTCATATGAAAATTGCGATACTTTCAACATATCCAAAAAATTACTCCAGCAAGAGGTTGATTGAAGAGGGTAAGGCCCGTGGCCATAGCATTGAAGTTATCCAGCCTAGTAGGTGTTTTATGGATATTTCTAGCGGTGCTCCTATGGTGCACTATAAGAACAGAAAGTTAATTAATGTCGATGCAGTATTGCCGCGAATTGGTGCCAGTATTAGTGCCTATGGTATGGCGGTTGTCAGACAGTTTGAAATGATGGGAGTGTATTGTATAAACTCATCCAATGCGATAGGGCGCTCACGAGATAAATTGCGTTCGATGCAAATTCTGGCCCAAAAAGGTTTGCCTTTGCCTAAAACTAGTTTTGCTAATAGTACTGAACAAACTCAAAAACTAATTAAACTTGTTGGTGGCGCCCCTGCTGTAGTTAAATTACTTGAAGGCTCACAAGGAAGAGGGGTGGTGCTGGCGGAAACTCCAAGTGCATGTGAAAGTCTTATTGATGCTTTTCGTGAGTTACAGGCCAATTTTTTAGTACAAGAATATATAAAAGATGCCAATGGCTCTGATATTCGTTGTTTTATCGTTGGAGATAAAGTTGTTGGTTCCATGATGAGGCAAGCTAAAGAAGGTGAGTTTCGTTCTAATTTACATCGGGGAGGACATGCCATTCCCATTAAAATAACAGCGGAAGAGAGAAAAGTTGCCGTTGCCGCGGCCAAGGCCATGAAGCTAAATATGGCCGGGGTTGATATAATACGTTCAAGCTCAGGTCCAAAGATCTTAGAAGTGAACTCTTCTCCCGGTTTGGAGGGGATTGAAGCAGCAACAGAAAAAAATATTGCTGGTGAAGTCATTAAATATATTGAAGAGAATTCACACAAACTCAAACTGGATAATTAACACGATTCGTTATTTGTTTAAATCTATTTCCAAAATGATTTTAAATTTCCTAGAATAACTTCATGGGTGAACAATTTAAAACTGAAATAAAGAGAATTAATGGCTATCTGAAAGAAGTGGTTACTTTTTTTGATGATTCCGGCCGGCCCATCAGTTCCGTCATTAATCCTCTTATGGTGGAGTTGCGTCCAAGAGATATATCACAGATTTTTGTTGGCGCACTTCTCGTTTCTTCTCCTTTGTGCTTTACCGAAGAGGTATGGACTTTAAGTGAGGGGTTAAAGCTAACGAATATTTATTATCTGATGTTTTGTTCAGTAGTAGCAGTGACTAGTTTTGTTTATTTTAATTTTTATCGCTTTAAGTTACGAGGTAACTTAATTCAGTTTTTAAAAAGAATATTTGCGATTTATTTTATCAGTACACTAAGTGTTGTGTTAGTTCTATTTTTGATAGATAAATTTCCGGTAGGGTCCCAACCTTTAGTGGCCTTCAAACGAGTTATCATTATAGGTTTTCCGGCCATTTTTGGTGCGGCAGTTACTGATTATCTTAAATAAACAGGGAAAGATATATGGAGAATTTTGATCAATATGGTCCACTAAGATTTTTTATAGGGAAGTGGGAGAGTGAAGGATATCTAGGTGAAAACCGTGCACCTGATCCAGACCGCAAAGTAGAAAATACAAAGTTTAAACAATTGATGACTTTTGAACCTACAGCTGATGTGGCCAACCATGAGCAAGTTCTCTATGCTTTACGCTATCATACTACAGCTTGGGAAGAGGGAGATGATGAAGATCCTTTTCATGAGGAAGTTGGATATTTTATCTGGGACCCCGCCAATAGAGAATTTATGAAGTGTTTTTCTATTCCGCGCGGGATTGCTGTTATTGCTGGAGGAAGTGCGGATGAGCTTGCCACTGAAGTATCGCTTAAAGCAGAAGTCGGTTCCGCCACTTATGGTATTTGTTCTAATAAATTTTTGGATCAAGAATTCAGAACAGAAAGCTATGAAGTAAAGTTTGAATTTATTGATGAAGATACTCTTCATTATAGCGAAAATAGCCGTCTCAAAATCAAAGGACAAGAACAAATCTTTGATCATACAGAGGAAAACACTTTAAAGAGAGTTAGAGCTCTTCGGTAAAAATCTTTTCGGTAATTTTCCAGAACTTATCCTGCTTGCGCGCAATAATAAAACGAGGAAAACGTAGCTCTTCAATACTATCCACAACATCTTCTGGTTGATAAACTTGCATTCCTTTCTCAGGCCGTCTTAAATGAGAGCGAAGAAAGTTGATATCAAATTTTTTGCGGGCAGTGGTATTGTTAAGGTAGTGATACTC
>JBFEUX010000201.1:0-5279 GCA_041547255.1 Bacteriovoracaceae bacterium | reverse complement strand
GAGCAAATTACATAGATTCATCAATCTATGTCGATGGAATTGGAAACCTTGGTGTTGGAACAACAACCCCAACCGATACACTAACAGTTAATGGGAATACGACAGTTCATGGAATTATTAATATTAAATCGGGAAATGAGTTCAGATTTTATGATGGAGCAAACGCATACTATGTTGCACTCAAGGCTCCTTCATCCTTAACAGGTAATAATGGCCTCGAACTTCCAGATAATATCAGGAATACTGGGGATGTCTTGACCTTACAAGATGCGCCAACAGGGAAAACGAAATGGGCTGCACTAGGTGCAAAACAAGGGACAAGTAACACTGGAATAGGAGACCTTGTTCTATCGCATCCATCGCTGAGTGGAAGCAATAACACTGCAATAGGTACAGAGGTATTAAATGGTAATACAACAGGGTCTTGGAATACCGCTATTGGTAGTCGCATACTCTCTACAGTGAGTGGATCGGATAATAATATTGCGATTGGATACGACATAGGAAATTCACCGTTAATGTTGTCTGGAAATAAAAACATCTTCATCGGAAACACTTTATCCAATATTCCAGTTGATGGATCAAACGCAATTTCGAACTTCTTAAACATCGGCGACGCTATTATGGGAGATATTTCACCAGGAGCAATCAAAATTGGAATTGGTACAGCAACTCCAGCCGACGCACTCGATGTTGTCGGTAACGTACTTGCAACTGGATGTTTTAAAGGTGGCGGATCAAACATTGGTGGTACATGTGTTTCTGACAAAAGACTGAAACAAGACATCCATCCCCTAGAAAATAGCTTAGAAAAGATTTTAAATTTGAGACCAGTTCACTATGTATGGCGACCGGAGTTTTTTGATATCCACAAACGAGAAGGTGGTGAAGTTGGTTTAATCGCACAAGAAGTAGAAAAGGTGTTCCCTGAACTGGTGGTTGACAAAGAAGATGGCTACAAAAGAATTAGTCACGATATTTCTATGCGAATGTATATCATTGGTGCCATCAAAGAATTCTTCACCCTCTTCACCGAAGATAAAAAAGCACAAGATAAATTAATTAAAGAACAAGGCCGCAAGATAGCTAGCTTAGAGGCCCAAAACCAACAAATGAAAGAAATCCTCTGCGAACTAAAACCCAATGCCAAACTTTGTAAGAAAAAAGCGAAAAAGACACAAAATCTAGACAAATAAATCATACAAATCCCTGGCTATTTCCTTTTCTGCTTGTGATAATCTAAAGAACAAGCGTTTATAACACGAAGGGAGGCTTTATCTGTTTTTCAGCGACTGCTAGCTTTGCTGTGGCCACCACCGTAATGGGTGGAGGGACCTATTTAGTTAAAAAAAGAGAAATCCCTGCTCGTGCTAAACTCATTGCGGCCATCCCCTTTATCTTTGTTTTTCACCAAGTAACAGAAGGCTTGGTATGGCTGGGAACACAAGGACAGATCCCAAGCGCTCTCCACTTGAGCTCAGTCTACATCTATACTTTTATTGCCAACGCTTTTTGGCCAACATATTTTCCGCTCGCCATGCTTTATTATGAGAAGGATCCGCTATTTCGCAAAATAAAGCTTTTTATGCTTTTTATTGGATTTCTCGTGAGCGCTTATTTATTTTGGTGCTTTACCATTAACGATTTTGTAGTTGCTCAAGTTGGTTGCAATGCTGGGGACTGCTCTTCGTTGGCCTATAACTTTCATATTCCCTATTTGCGAGATGTCGGCAACTATATTTATCTGGCGGTTATGCTCATTCCAATGCTTGCCAGTTCGAACAAAAGAATCCGCAACGTTATCTCCCCTATTTTTTTAGCAATATTCATATTCTCCCAGTTAGTATCTGGGCGTGGGACCTTCCCTTCCGTCTGGTGCTTTTTTGCTGCGGCCACCAGCTTTATTTTTCTATTTATTTTTCCAAAAAAGAAGCTAGCTGAGCTGGCCTAAGTATTTTTTGATAAAGGAAATAAGCTCATGCTGATTAACAGGCTTGGAAAGGATATCGGAAATCCCTGCTTGCATACATTTTTCTTTTTCTTCCATTAAAGCGTGTGCACTTAAAGCAACGATAGGAGTTTTCACTCCCTGATCTCGTAACTTGCGGGTCGCACTGAGGCCATCTAATTCGGGCATTTGAATATCCGTCAATATAAGATCATAGCTTGTCTTGCTGGCCATATCTATTAATTCTCTGCCATTTGTTGCAAAATCTAATTTAAGCTTTAGATCTTTGAGAAATAACTTAATTAAAAACCGGGCATCCTCATCATCTTCAGCTATCAGTACACTTTTCTTTGCACTCCAATTAATATCTTTATCGGATACTTCTTCATCTTCACTCTTTTTTTCAGAGCTTTGTTCAACTTGCTCAAAAGGTAGATCAATTATAAATGTCGTTCCAACTCCCTTACGTGAGTCGATATTTATTTTTCCATTCATCATTTTTACCAAATTATAAACAATGGAAAGCCCTAGCCCCGTCCCACCTTTTTTACGACTAAAGGTTTCATCTTCTTGGCTAAATGGTTGATAAGCACGAGACAGGTAATCCTTATCCATACCAATTCCACTATCCTGAACTTTAAACTGCACAGTGATCTGTTTATTTTCATTTACGCCTTTATTTACACAACTTAAAAAAACCTTTCCCTTTTCTGTGAATTTAAAAGCGTTGCTTAAAAGATTAATCAATATTTGTCTAAGTCGTATGGAGTCTCCATATAAATCATGAAGAGAGCTGTCCACGCTATAAATATATTCATTCCCCGTAGATCTAAATTTTATGGCCACGATATCGTTTACCTCTGCAATTAATTCGTGCAAATTAAATTTATGCAGGTGCAACTTAACCTTGCTTTCTTCCAAACTTGAAACGTCTAAAATATCATCAATTACACTTAATAAATGCTCGCCACTGTGGGCCATGCGATCAATGTACTGCTGGCGAAGCTTATCATCCTCTTCCCCCTTTATAAGTTTGGCATAACCCAAAATTGCATTCATGGGAGTACGAATTTCATGGCTCATATTGGCCAAAAACATCATTTTGGATTTAGCAGCAACCCGGGCATTATGTAGCGCTTTTTGTAAGTCTGTGCGTGCTTTAGATAATTCTTTATTTTTATTTTCATTCCTATACAGAACATAGAACAAACCTAAAATAAATAGTAATAAGACATAAGGGATAAAAAAATGATCTTGACTAAAATAGCGTCTCAAATACTTATCAGTCGCATAAACTTTTACTCTCCACTTTTGTCCAAATACATCGATTTCTTTCTGTGACGTTAATTTACTGTTATTTACTGATACATTTTTAATCATTAAAGTATCAGATGCTAAGTCGGTAATCTGTAACTGTAAATTTTTTGAGTCTAGTATTTCGACAAATGGATTAAACAACTCTTCCAAGTAGATAACTGCGGCCAAAAAACCCTTAAGCTGTTTTTTTCTAGCTTCCAGTGTGCTTGGTATTGATTTTGTTTTATAAACCGGCAGAGTGATAGCAAAACCTAGAGAGGCATTCTGTTCTGTTTCAATCAAGATGACAGGAAATGTGTTAGACGCTCTTGGTACTCCCAAGTCTCTCGCCTCATATTTGGACTGCATCCTCTCGGGAGACCAAGCAAGATCCAAACCAATAGAAGTTTCCTGTCGTCTAGTAGAAACGGCGTAGAGAACAGGAAAATGTTCAGCTCTTTTCTTGGCCTTTATTAAGATATCATTCTCATCTGGCTCCAGCATATCAAATGACTTAAGCCCCATTTTTCTCACTTTATTAATGAACTGCTCACGCTCTATTTCTAACACCCGGGGTTGCCATTCAATTAACAATATCCCCTTTTTCCTGGAACTAAGATCACTGGTAAACTGGCCAAACTCTTCAGGGCCCAGATTATTAAATGTATTTACTAAATTCGATAAAGAATAAAGCACCTCAGTCGAAGTCATCAACTTGTCATTTATTCTAGAAACGAAATCATTTAATTGATTTTCTATATCTAAACTGGCTTCGATTCGCTGCTTTTCATAGGTAATCTTTAAAGACCAAATAAAAAGTGAAATACCTATAATAAGTAGGATAATTTTTAAAAAATCAGAAAGAACAAAACGCTTTTGTTGCAAGTTATACCTATCTTTTTGTACATTAGCTTTACCCGCACTTAGCTATAGTAATCATTTTTTACAAAAATTCCACTTATCATAAACAAAATACAGACACAATGATAATGCAAATTGTAAGGCTGGCCAAAATCATGATTCAAATCACCTCAAAGCCTAAGTCTAAACAGCGAAACAAAAGCCTTTAAAATCTAAAATTAATGTAACAAGGAGATTAAGATGAAAAAGATTACATATGGAATATTAATAATACTCATGGCAATATCTTGCGCCTCAACCAAAAAAGAAATTGCCCAGCAGAAGGAGAAAATGCCTGATATACAAACACCGGAAGAATTAAGAAAAACGACTAGAAATATAATCGCTACATCAGAAAACTTGAGTGAAGGCCAAAAGAATGATTTTCTTAAACTACATGAGTCTGTCATTAGCGAAGTTAGAAAGATTAATAATGAATCTCGCAAACTAAAAGCTGTCATGTTTAATCATCTGGCCAATGAATCTTATGACAATGGCAAAGTAAGAGAAATTGAAAAGCAGTTAAAGAAGCTAAACAACAAAAAAATTGATATTATGTTTAAGGCCATGAGTGATGCCAGAAAAATTCTGGGAGTAGAATTTAAGCATATTTACCCCGAAATGATGAATCACACGGACCGCATCTAAACCTCGTAATTTCAACAAGATAGAGATCCCGTTGATGATTTTTGCAAAGTTTTTGAGGCAGCTTAATCCACAAAATAAAATAGTAAAATACCCGTATGCTATGAGGATTATACAAGTTTGATTCTTTCTTTCCCCCTTACTCAGCTTTCATCATTACAATAGCTGAAACACAAAAATTTAACTTCGGGGAATAAAATGGTTAAAGTCTTTTTATTTATCTTTTGTCTTTTTTCTATAAATTCTGCTTCAGTTTTTGCAAAGTCAGCATATCCTGGCTATGTAGATGCCGCTGCGAAACAGTTATATGGAAGTAGTGCTTCCTTTTCCTTTAGCTGTGCTGGCTGTCATGGCAATAACTTTGATATTGTTAATAACGGAAATCCTTTTGGCCAGGCAGTACTAGCTACGGCCTTACAAAATAATTTAGACACGACCAGAATGAATTCCACTGAAATAGCGATGATTGTAGAGTTTATGCAGGATATGG
>JBFEUX010000243.1:0-4086 GCA_041547255.1 Bacteriovoracaceae bacterium | reverse complement strand
CCATTAAATTATCACGGTTTTCCTAAGTCAGTTTGTACCTCGCTAAATGAAGTCATCTGTCACGGGATCCCCTCCAAGAAAGATAAATTGAAAAATGTGTATAATTTAAATGTTGATGTAACTACGTATTATAAAAAGTTTCATGGTGATACCAATATAAAATTTTTTTTAGGTGAGGTTGACCCTAAAGTTAAGGCGCTGGTTAAAACGACCTACGAGTGTATGATGGCCGGAATTGCTGTCTGTAAGCCTGGCGCTCATATTGGTGATATTGGTGCAATTATAGAGGAAATGGCTGGAGATCATGGGTATTCTGTTGTTCATGAATATTGTGGCCACGGAATTGGAAGAGAGTTTCACGAAGAGCCACAAGTTTTACACTATGGTAAGCGTGGAACAGGTGTAGAAATGAAGCCTGGAATGACTTTTACTATAGAGCCCATGATTAATTTAGGTAAAAGACATTGCCGTTTATTAAAAGATGACTGGACTGTTGTAACTAAAGATAAAAAGCCCTCTGCTCAATTCGAACACACAATTCTTATTACAGAAGATGGCCACCGCATTTTAACTCTCGACCCAGATAGTCCTTATGAGCCCAACTTCGAATAGAAAAGACTTTTCTTTTCAAGGAGAGGATATCCCGCTGTGCTTTCAGGACGAAGTCATGGGGCTATATTTAAAATTAGATTCCCGCAATAAGGTCTATGCTTTTCGCTATGGTTGTAAAGACGAGAAATATCATTCCTGTTTAAATAAGTTAGGAGCACAACTGATAGATCAGTCGATAGAAGATTTATACTTATCTTTTGCCCAGACGATAGCTCAATCAACAAGTGAAGAATTCGCTCCTGATTTATTATTGGAGCAATGCCTAATTCGTTTTAATAAAGCATTTGCTTTTCTATTGGGAGAAGAAAGAAATTCACATTTAGCAAAAGAAAATATTGTGTGTCGATGCATGGGTGTGGACCGGGCCAAGTTGCAAGATCTCTACCATGCTTATAAAGGCAATGAAAAAGAGTTAATACTTAATTCAAATATTGGGTTAACCTGTGGTGAATGTATGCCTGTTTTTCAAGCTGAGTTAAAAAATCTTCAGGATAAGGCTGAGTATTTTTTTGGTTTAGATAGCAGTGAAATTCTACCTTACTTCCAGGATAGTTTAGAAAGTTTTAAGGCTTATTCTCCTCTTGGAGAAAAAATTCAAGGAATAAATGAGGTTAAAGTTGAAGCTCAGTGTATCCAAATGACTTTAACATTGAGTGAGGCTTGTAATAGTGAGACCTTGGCCAGTAATCTGACTAACTTTTTTAGTGCTCGATTTGAAGCACCTATTCAAGTTGTATTAACAATCCTTTAAGATATTTTTATTATTTAGCTTTTTGAAAATTGGCCCTAGATCACCTAGCTCATCTACTAAGCGCCGTAGTCCTGTATCTTCCATCGTGTAGCGGCTTTTGAAGTAAAATTCTTTGAGTTCTGGGATCTTTTTTATGATGCAGTTTGGGGTGTTACTCATTGCTTGCAAATCGTTAATAAAACTTACAAATATTCTAAAGCCCTCTTTGGTGACCTCTTTCATGGCCCCTTGATCAATACTGGTCTGACTAATATCTAATTTATTGGCCGATGAGATAAATAGGCTTTCTCGTTTAGTTAAGAGTAGTTTTAAAAGAATAAGGCTAGGTAAACTATTGGGTGTTTTGCATACTTCTTTTTGGTACTTGTCTTTGATTGTTAAAGTACGACTGAGTTGAATAAATTCACTAATTATTTTTTGATTAAGTCGTTGGTAAGCTCCATTGAGCTTAGAGTTGTGGTAGTGTAACTCTTCTGCTCCTAAGCATTTCAGGAATTCTTGATTGGCACTCCAGGCGGGGAGGCCATAACAAGCTGTTAAAGTTATCAAAAAGCTAAAAATAATTTTCATTTTCTTATTATATCCACCGATGAAGCTAATGTCTTATATTTTGATTTACGGCCTTAGATAACTTGATTAGTATTATCTGGTAAGTAGGTGATTTTTGAAAGAAATGGCATTAACAGAACATTTAGAAGAGTTGCGTAAGCGTGTTATTAGAATCGTGATTATTCTTTTTGTGGCTTTTTTTGTTTGTTATCATTTCGGACCTCAGGTTCAGGAATTTTTGCTTTTACCTTTGCGTACGGCATTGGGCCCTGAGGGGAAAGTCGTTTATTTAGGTTTACTAGATAAAATACTTACACAATTTCAACTGGCCTTTTGGAGTGCGATTATACTTTCTTCTCCTTTTTGGTTTAGTCAGCTTTGGTTGTTTATTAAGCCCGGACTTTACGAAAAAGAAGTTAAAATTATCCGGCCCTTTATATTCCTGGGCTTTATTCTCTTCTGTTTAGGTGTTGCTTTTGGGTATTTTATTGTCTTTAAATTTACTTTTCCGGTGATTTTAGAATTTGGCATTCAAGGCATAGAAGCAACGATGAGTCTTAAAGATTATATTCTTCTTTCAGTGAAGGTTTTGGTTTTCTTAGGGATACTCTTTCAGCTACCGAATGTTCTGCTTATTTTGGGTTATATGGGGCTTGTAAATGCTAAAAAATTATCTCAGGCCAGAAAATATGTCATTGTAGCCTTTGCTGTCTTGTCCGCTATCTTAACGCCACCAGACCCCATCACTATGCTGGCCTTATTGATTCCTATGTCCGTTCTCTATGAGTTTGGAATTTGGGCCGTTTATCTGATGGTTGATCCTTTTAAGTCTAAAGAAAACAGCGAGTTAGAGATATCTTCTTAATTTACTTAACTTGAGCGTTTTTCTAAAGTTCCTGTCTTTAAAAACCGATGTGATAACTGAGGTTTTTTATGATTTTAGAGTTTCAAAATGTCACATATCAAATTCCTAATGGTGAGACCATATACAAAAATTTAAATCTCAAATTATATAAAAATGAGTTTTACGGCGTTTTGGGAAAAAATGGTGCTGGAAAATCCACTTTGATTGAAATGATCATGGGTCTAAGAAAGCTGAGTGAGGGGAAAATTTCAGTTTTTAATGAAGACCCTTTTAATAATACTCGTTTAAAGAAAGATAAAACCTTTGTGGTAACTCACGATATGCAGGTTCCTGGTAATATCAAAGTACGAGATTTATTGTCTTATTATCAGTTTTATTATCCAAACTACTCTAAAGAAATTGAGCAGGAAGCTCTTAAAATTTTTGAAATTAATAAGGATAAAAGGTTTGGATCTTTATCTACCGGACAAAAAATAAAAGCGATGCTTTGTGCCGCATTTGCTGCTCGGGCAGAGTTATATCTTTTTGATGAAGTCACAGCAGTTTTAGACCCAAAATCACGTCGTAATTTTTTTAAGTTCTTAAGAAACTTTCGAGTTTATCATCCTTGTTCTTTAATACTTGCGACCAATATTGCAGAAGATTTAGAAAATGCTGTTGATAAAGTTATTTTTATCGATGATGGCCATAAAGTCTTGTTGAGAGATGTGCATCTAATTGATCAGCTTTTCGATGACGCGGAAGACGAGCAAGAGGTTGTTGCATGATAAAATTCTGGCACCTGACTAAATATAATTTAATTTTTAATAAAGTTAAGATTGCATTTTTATCTATCTTGGCCATCTTTATTTTATCAATCACCAGCTATTTTTATGAAACTGAAAAAGAACTTGGTGAAGCTCTTATTCAGTATTCGTGTTATATAATATTTATTATTTTTACCGGGAAAATGAACGCTAGAACGAGTATGATGTTTGATATCAAACATATCATGGCATTTCCTCTGACGAATAAAGAAATTATCTATTTGAAATCTTTTACTGATGCTTTTCAAATGTTTCCCATGGCGCTGCTGTTACTTTATGGAGTTAGTCTTGCTCTTCCTGAGTATCATCTTTTAGCAGTGGCCATCATTCTGTACTTGTTGTTTGTGTTAGGGAATATGATTTCATTTAATAAACGGATCGATTTTGCCCGAATGCAACATTCAAAAACAAGTTTTAAAAATTCTATTCTTTTTTTACATAAATATTTGGAAATGTTTTTTCAACTAATTCTCATCATCATTGGTTTAGCGGTTATCTTTTTG
>JBFEUX010000008.1:0-28981 GCA_041547255.1 Bacteriovoracaceae bacterium | reverse complement strand
GCTCACTCACACTACTGGGTGGAGAGCCCGGTATTGGAAAGTCGACACTTTTAATGGAGACTTGTAAAGCATTGGTAGAAAAGTATCCAGCAGACTTGATTTTATATATATCAGGAGAAGAGTCCGGAGCCCAGGTTGCCGCCCGAGCTAAACGTCTGGGTGTTAAGGGGCAGAACTTTTTTATTCTAAGTGAGACATCGCTGCAAAGTATTTTACAACATCTAAACAAGTTGAAACCGAAATTTTTAGTTTTGGATTCAATTCAAACGACGACATCAACTGATGTGCCATCTGCTGCGGGAAGCGTGGCCCAAGTAAGAGAAGTAACCTACGAAATAATGAACTATAGTAAGGCAAACAATATATCTACTTTTATTGTTGGACATGTAAACAAAGAGGGTGGAATTGCTGGACCGAAACTTTTAGAACATATGGTAGATACTGTTGTTTATTTTGAAGGTGAGAAGTTAGGTGAAAATCGTTTGCTCAGAGCAATTAAAAACCGTTTTGGTAGTTGTAATGAGGTTGGTATATTTCGAATGTGTGAAAACGGTCTAAGAGAAGTGAAAAACTTTGAAAAATATTTTTTACAGGACAGTCAGGGTAAAGGATATGGAAGATCCTTAACTTGTATCTGGGAAGGAACAAGACCTCTGTTAGTTGAGATTCAGGCATTGGTTGTAGAAAACAAATTCGGAAATGGCAGAAGAGTTGCTCAGGGAATAAGTTTAAATAGACTTGCTTTGCTAATTGCCGTGATAGATAAATATTTTGAAATACCTTTATCTTATAATGATATTTATATAAATGTTGTGGGTGGCGTAAGCCTTACGGGAAGGGAAAGTGACTTGGCCATCATCGCCGCCTTATTGAGTTCGTATAAACAGAAAAACATAATGGAAAACACTGTTTTGATGGGGGAGGTGGGTTTAAGCGGAGAAATTAGACGTGTTGCTAGTTTAAATGAAAGCTTAAAGGAATTACAGCTACTCGGATATAATAGAGTTGTTTGTTCAGAAAAATCAGCTAACGAATATTCAAGTAGCTATGGAATTGAAATTACAGATATAAAAATGGCAAATGCGCTGGAGACGAAAATATTTTGAAAATTGCCAGATTGTTCTTAAGGTTTTCTTAAGGTGTTCCGAATAGTTTTAAATAAAAAGAATCTTTTGATGATGGGATACATTATGATGAAGTTAGTAAAAGCAATTTATAAAGACATGTTTTGGGAACTGGTTTGGTTTGTTGTGATAATGGGGGGGACAATCCTTAGTGATCATTATCGCCTATTTAGCGACTATAGTTACTATGTAAACTTTCTGTTCGTTATACCTGCCTTTGCTATACTTGGATATAAAAAGTTTATGCAGGTGTTTCATATAACCAACCTCGCGCATAATACGAGTCGCTTTAAGACCCAACTGGTAGGAACAGTAGAGCAAGTACATAGCTCTTGTATACAGCTAAATGAAACTACCGAGAATCAGGCTTCGGCAATAGCGCAAACAAGTTCTTCCGCACAAGAAGTAACGGCATTGGCGAACAAAAACTATGAAATCTTTCAAACTGTAAACGAGTCAGTAAATAATATCATTAAAACAATTGATATAAGTAGCCAGTCATCAAAAAAGCTTGAGCTAGACTTAAAAGACGGAGCTAAAACAAACGAAGAAGTCGTTAAAATGATGGGCGAAACGATAGAGTTGTTAAATGAGTTAATATCGCAATTCAAGCAAGTTGTAGATAAGACGGCAGTAATTAATGAAATTGTTTTTCAAACCAAACTACTCTCTTTTAATGCTTCAGTTGAAGCTGCCAGGGCCGGAGAACACGGAAAGGGCTTTGCTGTTGTTGCTGAAGAAATTGGAAGTTTGGCCCAAATGAGTGGTGATAGTGCGAGGTCAATTCAAGATACACTTAGCGAAACAGAGGATAAGGTTCAGCTAGTTATTTCTAATATATCAAAAAGAAGTGTGACTCTTGAAAAAGCTTTGAAAGAACAGGCTGAGTCCGGCAGTAAAGCGTTGAGCGAATTTGGATATAATTTTCAAAATGTTTCTGATGTTGCAAATCAGATTAGCTCTCAGGTTGATAAATTATCAGAGGCGCTAGATGAGCAAACAAAGTCGATGCAAGAAATTAATTTGGCAACAGTTGATATTAATGAATCGGTACAAAGAAATGCTTTGGTTGTTAACCAGACATTGAACTTAGCGGAAGAAATAAACAAAGATCTAAATGTCTTTGACTCAGTATCACGTCAGTCAATCAATCAGCTTGTGGGTCATGATACGGACGAGTTAGAAGTTATTCCGTGGTCAGATGAATACGGTATAGATATTAATCATATTGATGATGAACATAAAAAAATTCTTGATTATATCAACAAACTGATTGTTGCTATGAACTCTGATAATATGAAAAATATTAAAAGGGTGTATAAAGAGTTAAAGACTTTTACGCTTGAACACTTTGCACATGAAGAAAAGTTTATGGAAAGCTTTAACTACCCTTCACTAGAGTCGCATAAAAAAGTACATGAAAATTTAATTGCATCTGTTATTGATTTTGAAGAAAAATTAGAACGTGGAGAATTAGATAAAACAAGGCTCGCAAGTTTTCTAAAAAATTGGCTATTTACTCATATTAACGGAGTCGATAAGCGATATGCAAAAATTTATCATGAAGATGAGTCTACATATAAAAAGTCTGCTTAAAAATAAACTTTTTTAAGTAGTTCGTCCCACTTCTTTTTTTTGTTTTTATAGTAGGATTCATTAGCTTGATAATCGAATTGTTTATCTTTTTTCCAGAGAGCATTAATATCTTCGAACTTTAAGTCGCCGCTACCAACTAAGGCTCCGAGAGCGACCCCATAAGCAGTCGTTTCAATTATTTGTGGTCTAATAATATTCAACTCTGAAAAGTTCGCTTGCATTTGCATCAGTAAATTATTTTGGCTAGCGCCACCGTCGACATTTATTTCCTTAACGGGGTTTGGACTATCTTGAACTAATGCCTTAATAGATTCGTTAACAGAAAGGGCCATACCCTCTAAACAGGCATAGGCCAGGTGCTTTCTTTGTGTATCTCTGGTAAGGCCAAGAATAGCACCCTTAGCTTCGGCTTTCCAATGAGGAGAGCCAATTCCTGTAAAATAGGGAAGAAACATGAGGTGCTCAAGTTCACCTAAGTTAGTGACTTGTTTTGCCAAAGCTTCTACTTCGGGACTCGATTCTATAATTTTTAAGTTATCTCTTAACCACTGAACAGCTGCACCGGCAATATAACATGAACCCTCGAGGGCATAAATAGGCTTTCCATTAACTTTATAAGCAACCGTTGTTAATAAACCATTTTGGCTATAGGTTTTTGTTTCCCCAGTGTTAAGCAAGATAAATGCACCAGTACCATAAGTACATTTCAAGGCTCCTTGGGCGTATCCGGCTTGGCCAAAAAGGGCCGCTTGTTGATCTCCCAAGATACAGTTAATAGGTATGCCATCTGGTAAAAAATCCAAACCTTTGGTTTGACCAAACTCAGTAAAAGACTCCCTTATTTCTGGTAAGAATGATTTATCAACATCAAAAAAATCAAGTAACTCTGAGTCCCACTGACAATGATCAAGATCCATTAAAAGCGTCCTTGAAGCATTTGATGCCTCAGTAACAAATGAGTCACCACCTGTTAATTTATAAACGAGATAGCTATCGATAGTGGCAAGTCTGAGGTCACTATTATCGGCTGCTCGCTTAACATTGTCGTTATTTGCAAGTAGCCAATTCATTTTTGTTCCTGAAAAGTATGGGTCAAGTGGTAGGCCAGTTTTATTTTTTAAACTTTGATAGGAAATATTTTTGCTATCACAATAATTACTAGTGCGTCTATCTTGCCAAACAATAGCATTGGCAAGAGGTTCCCCTAGCTTGTTGAAGGCACAAGTCGTTTCTCTTTGATTTGTAATACCTATAGATCTAATTTGTTTTCCTGATACATTATTTTTTTGCAGAACGTGGGATATGGTGTGGCCGACTGATTTCCAAATATCCTGAAGATTATGCTCTACCCATCCTGGTTTAGGATAGACCTGGGTAAATTCCTGATTTACCTTGTCGACTAATTGGGCTGTTTTTACATCAATAAGTAGGGCCGTTGTTCCTGTTGTCCCCTGGTCTATGGATAGTACGAACTCTTGCATATCTAAAATCCTCTTCTTTATCTGATATTAAGCTTTTGCTTTGGATCTTCCAAGAGAACATTTGCCAACTTTTCCCAACGATTAGCGACTTTACTGTTAATAACGCTCATAAATGTGAGTGAAATGATAGTAATGCTTCCTAGAAGCAGAATGAACTCTACTAAAGTCTGACCAGATTGATCTTTTGTCTGTTTTTTTGTATAGTTCTTCATGGTAATAACTACCTTCTGTTTTTTGTATCTTTTATTTTATAGTAAAATTTTAGTTGGATAAAGGAGCTGGCTAAGTGAAGAAATTTTTTCCAGTTATATTTATAGCGGGTGTTTTTGTTTCAATGCTGATTTCTCAGATGTTGATTAATGGGCAAGAGCTTTCTGCATCCAGGCTGGATAAAAATCGTGAAAGGTATTCCATCTATGAAAACCAATATGCAAATTTAAAGGCTAAAACAACTCACGGCAAAGATGTCATTTTAAAGAATGTAAAAAACCCAATCGTAATAGTTAATTTCTGGGCTTCCTGGTGTCGCCCATGTATTTCTGAGTTTAAATCACTGAATAGATTAATTGAAACCTATGGTGATAAAGTTTTTGTGTTGGGTATTAACAATGACACTGAAGAAGCAACTAGGGCCATAAAGAAAGTTGAAAAAGAATATAAGTTAAAGTTTGAATCGATAAAAGATACTGAAGGTAAGTATGCAAGCCTTTTTAATGTGACAAAGGTTCCATCTACGATCGTTTTTCACGATGGCAAGGTGTTAACTTCATCAGAGAAAGAATTTGATTTTATGTCAGATGATTTTCAAAATCTAATTAAAAAACAGTTTAATTAGACATTAAAATTTCGACCCCAAGAATAAGTTATTTGATCTATACTTTCACACTTAAAGATACTGAAGCGAGGAGCTAATCCCTCGATGATTGCTCCCTGCTGTGTAAGACCAAGGGCATGAGCAGAATTCAGCGTGATTGCGGCCCACAATTGTGCAATATTAAATCCCATGTTTTTAGCACATAAGGATGCCAGCAGTAGAAGATTGTCACAATGGCAGGAGCCCGGGTTATAATCGCTGGCAAGAGCAACTTTACAACCAGCATCTAGAAACTTTTGTGCGGGAGCAAGTGGTTTACCCAGAAAATATGCTGTTCCTGGTAATAATGTAGCAACAGTTGAGGAGTTTTTTAAGGCTTGCACTCCATCATCGGATGTACATAATAAGTGATCCGCACTTATTGCATTATGTTTACATGCTAGAATCGCGCCTTTGTTATCATTAAATTCATCTGCATGAATTTTTAACTTTAATCCTAATGCAGCAGCCTTTTGAAAAAGAAGTTCAGAATCTTTTAGATCGAAGTAGCCTTGCTCATGAAAAATATCAACAAAATCGATAATACCATCGTGGGCCAACTCATCCATAAGCGGAATCACAACTTTTAAAAGATATTCATGAGAATGTGTAAAGCCCTTTGGAACAGCATGTGCAGCAAGGAAAGTATTTAAAATCTGGACTTTTCCGCTAAAATGCTCTTTGAGTTTGTGGATAACTCGACTAATTTTTCTTTCACTTTCTATGGTAAGACCATATCCACTTTTTATTTCTATTGTTCCAATACCATAGGAATGGATTCTTTGAATTCTTTCAATGGCCTTATTAAAAAGTTCTGACTCTGAAGCAGTAATGGTTTTTTCCATGGTGGCCAAGATTCCACCACCAGCATCGGCAATTGCTTGGTAATCAGCACCATTAAGTCTCATCGTATATTCGAATGAGCGGTCACCACCAAAGACTAGATGAGTGTGGGAGTCGACGAGCTCAGGAGTTAAAACATATCCAGAAAGATCTTCACTTGCTAGTGAGCTGTATTCACTAGGTAGCTCGCTAGTTGTTCCTGCCCATAAAATCTCTTTATCGTCATGTACAATGGCTGCGTTAAAAATAAGACTTAAATCATTTGGTAATAAAGATCTTCCATCTTTTGCGTGAGCATTTGCAAGAGTAAGAACTTGATTGATGTTTTTAAGAACTTTAATCATAACTAAAAAGTAAAAATCCCATTGAGCATTAGGTAATTAGAGTTTTTCATATGCCCCAGCTTAGTTTCTAGCTCTAAATAAGGGAGTATTAAGCTGGCCGTTCCCATAATACCAAAATTTATATTTTTAGCATTTGGAATAGTATAACCAGTAGGTTGAGTGTATAAACCAGATCTATAAATAACAGGCAAGCTAAGGCCTAGTCGGGTTTTCTCATTATCTAACAGGCGATAATAACCGGCTTCCATTAAAAGTCCACCGATGGGAACGCCACTTTGTTTATAGTCGCGAGTAGTTGCAGGATTGTCTTTATCAGTTACAATGCCCTTAATTGTGGCAGTTCCAGAAAAAATACAACCATTAAGAATGAGGCCACTAAAGGCATTACCACGTCTTATCCCGGCGCCATAACAAACAGTATTATTATTAGCAATTAAATCATCACTTCCAGCACTTGACTCAATTGTGATACGGTCTTGAAAAATCAATCTGCCCGCATAGACAAAAAACTCAAAACTTTTCTTTTTCTTTTGATTGTATGCAAGTTTCTCATTAATATTTTCTAAAAAGCTAGAACATTTGTCATTAAAGTCTATCTCATCACATATGGTAAAATATTTTTTGGCCCTATCTGCTGCAGCAATATTTTCGGTTTGGACAAAAATAGCATAATGACTTTGTCCCATATAAAAATAAGCACTAGCTAATGTTTTTGGAATGTCTACTTCATCAACCTCATCTTTTTTTAATGCTCTTAGTACGCGAATGTGCTTTTTAAGATATACGTTTTTGAGCAAACGATTGAAGTAGTAGAGAGATCTTTTATGATTATTAAGTTTTTGATAGTTAAGTGCAATTAAGTAAAGTGCTGAGGCTGGAATTCGTTTTGTATATTTAAAATTATAGCTTCTTCGTAATGCTTTTAGGCTGAGCGAATATTGTTTTTTCTTATAATAGCTTTGAGCACGCTTGAAACCTTTGTTGTTGCGCTTGGCAAAGCTTTCAGCACTTATAAAAAACATGAATATGATTAAAACTCTTAAAACCATAAATGTATTTGTCCTAAAAATTCCCAGCTATCCTTACTTACATTAGTAGGTGTATACGATTTGGAGTTTATGAGATCCGCTCTAAGTTCCACTCTTTGCATAGGAAAGTATTGTAATCCAGGAGCTATTCTGTGGTTTTCAGCCTCTGCTGCCGTATTTGGAATAGATTGCTCATAGGTCGTTAAAAAGTATAAACCTTTAGTTAGGTAAAAATGATTTTGTAGAAAAATATATTGTTGGGTTGTGGGATCACTGCTTTCTGGAGTTTCCACAACTCGACCGAGCTCAAACATTAAGCTTGAGCTTTTACCCACCCGCATTTTTGTTAAAAATGAATAAGCAAGCCTTTCGAGTGAGTCTGACTTTTCACTTAAAGCAGAAACACCAACTCTTGTTTCTTCAGAGATAGAATATTCAAATTTAGTGCTAGCTCCTGAGAGTCTTACATTTTTTTCTTTTTCGAGGTCACCAACATAGCTTTGTACACCCCAATCAAAACTTTCTTTACCATAATGAAGAACGACACCGTGAGTGGCCCCATATTGATTAATTCCTGTCTTAGCTCTCGAATAGGCTGTGTGATCTGGCACTCTGATACCGAAAACTTTGTCCATTTTTCCGAGATAGATACCTGTAGACTTTGATAGGCGTACTCCAAGATAGTGTTCTCTTGAGAAGGTTAAATCTTCACCAGGCTTAGCGCTTGAAAAGTTTTGAGTTCCAGTAACACTATTGCTTGGAACAACTGAGTGCGTGTAACTTAGGACAAACATATTATTTGGGCCAAACTCTGAGGTAAGATTGGCATCGATTTGCATATTTATCCAAGATTCTTGAAGATTGTCAGACTGCAAGCCTCTACGAAGAGTAGCGCCCCTATAATCTAATGAAGGTCTAAACCATTTTTGCTTGGGAATATAAAAGAAAAAACCTGAACGTTTGGATAAGCTCTCGTCAGAAACAGATTTTGAAATAACTTGATTGCCGGCCAAGCCTGTGGCGGAAACACCTCTACCGTAATCATTTAGTGGGCCGTTGCCAAAAGGGTTGTAGTGGCAGGTTAAGCAAGTATGGTACCCTTTACCAATAAAGTTAGGGTAACTAAACGCTAGCCTTGAGCCAAGAAGACTCAAAGATATAAGAAGAAATCTTACAACCATGCAAATATTCTATGTAATATAATTTAAAAATACTAATAGTTTTGAACAAATTTAATTTAATTTTGCGTCGCGTTTTATTGTAAGCTCGTTTCAAGTTTTGTTTCAACAATATTAAGAATCTCAAAGTTACTGATGAGGTGAGTAATATTTTGAATGTCCTTGGAGAAAACACGGTCGACTTCAATAGGCTTAACATGCTTTCGGATTAGGTTATAAACCTCTTCTAAGACAGCGTTAGATTTAAGTGGTCGAAGTAAGTCAAAGCCTTGAGTGTTACATAAAAATTCAATCGCAAGACACGTTTTAACATTTCTCATTATTTCATGCAATTTTCTTCCTGAAGTAACTCCCATTGAAACATGATCTTCTTTGTCGGTAGAGGTTGGGATGGAATCCACAGATGCTGGATGCGCCAGGTATTTATTTTCAGAAGCAAGTGCGGCCATTGTTACATGAGCAATCATAAGGCCAGAATTAAGTCCTGATTCCTTAACTAAAAATGCTGGCAGTTCAGAGAAAGTAGGATTCATCATCTTTTCAACTCTTCTTTCTGAGATACTGGCCACTTCAGCCAAACCAATAGAAAGATAATCCATACACATGGCAACAGCTTCGCCATGAAAGTTACCACCGGAAACAACTTTGTTCTTATCGACAAAAATAAGTGGATTATCTGTTACCGAATTAATCTCGACAGATAAAACATCTTCAGCGTGAAGTAGTGTTTGTCTTATGGCTCCATGTACTTGTGGTACACACCTAAGAGAGTAGGGGTCTTGTACTTTACCGCAATCAAGATGAGAGCTGGCAATTTCACTATCTCCTTCTAGAAGTTTTGTAATGTTTTGCGAAACCTTTAGTTGTCCTGGTTGTGGTTTTAGACTTGAGATATCTAGATCAAAAGCTTTTTGTGTTCCTCTAACAGCTTCTAAAGTCATTGCTGCTGCTATGTCTGCCATTTTGACAACTCTTTTAGCTTCGTAAAGTGCAAGCGAGCCTAAAGCGGCCATAACTGCTGTTCCATTGATAAGTGCTAGTCCATCTTTTGCTTGTAGCTTAACGGGTTCTTTATTTATTTGATCTATAGCAAAACTAGATTTAACTTGTTTACCATCATAAATAACGTCTCCTTCACCAATTAAAGCCAAAGCGATATGTGAAAGAGGAGCTAGGTCTCCTGATGCCCCGACAGACCCTTTCTCTGGAACAACTGGGCATATATTATAATTAATAAAATCGAGTAAGAGGTTTATACACTCTATACTAACACCAGAAAAACCTGATGCGAGACAATTGGCCCGTAAAAGCATAATGGCACGAGTCGTTAGTGCGGGAAAGGGTTGACCAACACCAGTACAGTGAGAGCGTATTAAATTATATTGAAGCTGAGACAAATCTTCTTTTTCTATAAACTTATTAGATAAAGCTCCAAATCCAGTGTTTATACCATAAACGGGCTCACCCCTTTCAACTATATCATCTACAAATTTACGGGAGCGTAAAATCTTCTTTCTAGACTCTTCAGATATTTCAACTTTAATTTCACCCGGTTTGCCGTTGGCAATTTCATAGATCATTTCTATGGTTAAATTAGTTCCGTCGATAGTATATACTTTTGCTTTATCAAAATTCATTTAAACTTATCCTTTTAACGTAAAGAATTTACTCTTTTTGTATAGTCTTTGTCTTTGTCACCAAAAATATAAGAACCGGCAACTAGGTTATCAGCACCAATATTAATGAGAGAGTGACAATTGGAATCATTAACGCCACCATCAACTTGAATTTGATACTTATATCCCTTTTGCTTTTTTAATTTATTGAGAGCTTCTATTTTGTCCATACAACCACCAATAAAAGACTGGCCGCCAAAGCCCGGATTAACAGTCATAACAAGAATCAAATCGAGCTTCTCTAACAAGTATTCAGGTATTACACCGATGTTAGTTGATGGGTTTAATGATACACCAACACTAGGAAAATGTTCTTTTAGCTCTGCAATCAGGCGATCATGATGAGTTGCAGCTTCCCAGTGGAAAGTAAAATTATGAATATTCAGCTCTTTGAAAGGTTGAATATAGTTCTCGGGTCTTTCCACCATAAAGTGGGCATCTAGCTTATGCTTGGTTACTGTATGTAGTTTTTTTAAAACAGTATGGCCAAAAGTAAGATTGGGAACAAAGTGTCCATCCATAATATCTAGGTGCAACCAAATATCGTCTAGTTCATTAAACTTTTCAATTTCACTTTTTAAATTCAGAAAATCTGCAGAAAGTATACTTGGTGCAATAATAGTCATCTTTATTCCTTTGATGGATTGATTTCAGGTATATCTTTTAAACCGTTAAGAAGATCAATATCAGAACAAGGTTTTTTTCCTTCTAGCTGGATGTAACTTAGTCGAAGTGAACTATCCGAACAACCTATGATTAAATTAGAATCAGTACTGTGAAGCTCTCCAGGCTTAAGCTTTCTATCACTTTTTACAATATCAAAAACTTTTAAGCGCTTTTTGCCAAGAAAACAGTAGGTACCAGGCCATGGATATAAAGCGTGAACTTTGTTGATAATCTGTTGATATGTCTGATTTTTAAAGTCTAAATATCCGTCTTCTCTTTTTAAAGTTGGAGCAAAGCTAACATTTGCTTCGTTTTGTTTTTCATAATTTAGGTTTTCGTCTTTAAGTGCATAGATAAAATCATTAAGGCTTAAAGCAGCTTGATATTTTAGGCGAGTGTATAATTGACCACCAGTTTCATTTTCGTGAATTTCTACAGGGTGCGACCAGGCTATGTCGCCAGCATCCATTTTCTTGACCATTTTTTGAATGCTCACACCTGTACTCTTGTCCCCATTTAAAAGTGCGTACTGAATGGGTGCCGCTCCTCTGTACTTTGGAAGAAGACTGGTGTGTATGTTAAAACAGCCTAACGTTGGTAGGTTTAGAACTTTTTCACCAAGGAATTGGGCAAAAGCAAGAACAACAAGAGCGTCAATCTTTTTAGACTTTAATTTATCTAAAAATTCTTGTTCTTTATTTATATTCTCAGTTTGAAAGAAATCAACCTTTTTAGATTTTGCGTATTCAATAACTTCAGGAGACTTAAACTCCATACCACGACCAGCCTTGCGGTCAGGCATTGAAACTACATATTTTAAATTTACCAGTGGGTGATTATAAAGAATATCAAGGCTGGGAACGGAAAAATCTGGAGTACCCAAAAAAACAACATTTAGTTTTTTCATGGTTTATACTTTAACCTTAGATTTTAATAATTTCTTTCTTAAAAAGTTTTTTTTAAGCATACTCAATCTTTCAATAAATACAATTCCATCCAAGTGGTCATTTTCATGTTGTATACAAATACTTAAAAGCTCATGAGCCTCTATAGAATGATGCTTACCTTCTGTGTCTTGATATTCAACTATAATTTTTTCAGCTCGTTTTACATCTTCGTAAATACCAGGCAGTGAAAGACAACCTTCTTGATAATCAACAACCCCATCTTTTTGAGTTATTTTAGGGTTTATAAAAATCTTTGGGTTGAAATTAGAAAGTGTGTATTCGCCAGAACCTTCACTTGTTTCATCTCTAGTAAAATCCACATCGAGTACAAAGATTCTTTTGCTAACGCCAACTTGAGGAGCGGCAAGACCGATTCCTGGCGCATGGTACATGGTATTTAACATGTTTAAGCAAAGTTCTCTAAGCTCATCATTAAACTCTGTCACTTCTTCAGCAACTTTACTTAGAACGGGGTCGGGATAAGTTACAATCTCTAGCTTATCGCCACTTAAACTATAGTTTTCAAGCATCTTTTCCATTTTTTTCTTATAACACAGAGGATTGAAAATAGAAATTTATAAACTGCGATTTTTGTAGAATATGCTTAAAATATAGAGTGTGAATAAGCTGGGAATACCTAAAGTGGCTAAAGCGACTGGTATTTTGCCGCTGTTTCCCAAGGAAATACTCGCCGAATGGATGGCCCAGAAGAAAATAGTAAATAATAGAGTAAAAACAACGCTTTTTCCGAAGCCAGCTGAACGACGATTTGGATTAAAAATTCCGGCAAGAGGAAAAAGGGAAAAGATAATACAAATAAGTGTTAGAGAAAGTTTCTCATAAAACATAATCTCATATTCAGTAGAATTGATATCTGTGTCGTTTAGCCTGTTAATAAAATTACGTAATTCAAAAATATTTAAGGTAGTAATATCAGATTCAAACTGTTTAAAGTCATATGGCTTTTCACTTAGCTCTATCAGCATATTGACGGCAGTCGTAGACTTGGGAAACTCTTCATTGCTGAGGGAATGGATAATTTCTACGTGGGAGAGCTGCCAATTGTTCCCCTCAAGATATTTTGCGGTTTCAGCACGATATACTTCGCTTAGTTTATACTCTGGAGATAAGAAATAAAGAGTGACGTCTTTAAGCTCTTGCTTGCGAGGATCAAAGGCCCTAAATGATGTAAAGTAATTATCTGTCTTGTACCAGATTAGACCCGTTGTCCCAATTGTACTTCGTGCCAGATATTTACTTTCATTTTTTCTACTTTTTTCAAATTCCTGCCTTTTAACTTTATTCGCATAAGGAAGTAAATATCCCAGGTTAAGAAACTGAATGGCAGAAATAGAAAAGGAGCACATTAGAATCAATCGATATATGCGTGCGCTTGAAAAGCCAGCGGCTAAAATCGCCATAAGCTCACTATGTGCTTTTAAGCGGTTAATAGCGAATAATGAAGCCAGTAGGGCACTAATTGGAAGCATTTTCCCCGACAAGTCTGGAAGTTTTAAAATGTATTCAATTAGAATACGATCCACTTTATAGTTGCGAAGAAATCCATTTATAATATCTCCAATACTTACTAAAAGAAAAAGCACAATCATTGAACCCAAAAGGGCTTTGTACCATTCTTTGGAAATAAGTTTGGAAAGCAAATACATCATTTTAAAAAGCTTTTGCGAACGATAGTGGATAAAATTATTAATGGCGGTTTAAAGAAGTTGGTCGCCAGTATTTTAATAAAAGGCTTATGACTACAATAAGTTGTTAGCTTGTCTGAAAATAAATAATAAATGGCCGTTAACTTAATACCAAAATGACTATTAAGATACTTTGTTTTGAAAGCACGTAATGTGTTTGTGTGCACATGTTCTTCACCAAAACACATTGTAGCGATAAAACATTTTTTTGATTGTACAAAAATTTGTTGATAAGCATCATTAAGTGCATGAATTTGTCTACTGGTGTGCTTATATTTTTTTATGTACTTTCTTAACATCTCGGCGTTAAGAACTTGATAAGGTTGATTAATAGTAAACTTCACAAATTGATCTAATGACTTTTGAAAGGTTTTTTGAAGCTTGGGTGTCATCTCGTTTATTCGGGACATCTCCCAGTAGATATGGCTAATCAGTAGCATTTCAGTAACTTCTTTTGTGTTATCAAACATAGCAGGTGAAAGCTTATAGATGTCATCAAGGTCTTTTAATTCAGCTAGAATTGACAAGTATTCATTGTATTTCTTAGTTGCGGCAACATAATCCTTTTGTAAAAAGGCGTCGCGACCCTGCTTTGCAATAGTAATTCGTTGACCATACTTTTTTTGAAGGGCCAGTTTACGTTTTGCTTTTTCTTTATCTATTTTACCTTCATTTATCATATTAAAACACAAGAGCTACAGCAAATGAGCTTTCCTTAATTTGTTCGTCAGCATAGATTGTACCAGAATTTTTAGATATAGATTCAGTTATTTTCAGTGCATAATCAAAAGAGAAACGTGGACCTACCCAAGAAAAACCAACTCCGGTACCCTTCGCATTTTGCATTTTGTCGTGGAATCTTCCATATCTAAGAAAGAGTCTCTTAAACGATTGTAACTGAATGGCAAAATTTATAAAGCCCTCGCTTTCATAGTTCTCAACATCGCCTGAACCAACATCGACTAAAAGCCCAATAAAGTCATTAACTGAATAATGAGAGCCTAAAGTATATCTAAAAAACTCAGAATTATCCTGCTGTGGATCTACAATGGTAAATCCAAGGGAAAGCTCCGGGGTAGGGATATAGGTTCCCCCAAGAACAAACTGCTTGTAAGTTTTATCTAGAGCGATGGAGTCTTCATCTGTATAGTTGTAAATCACACCGAGGCTCGCGCTTTTTCCCAGGTGACGTGCCAATGAAGCAGAGTAGCGTACCCTTTTACCAAGTGACTGATTTTGATATTGGTAGCTGAGCCCACCTTTTATTGGAGAGGAAGTGTCAATTATTGTCACAATTGTGTCTTTACCTGTTTTGTACTCAGTAGTTCTTTGAGTAGAACGTTCATCAAGCTTTAAAGTATCTCCTTGATAATAGAAGGAAGATTTTTTAAAAAAAATAACAGAAGCAGGATTTAATATGGGCGACTCATTCAATAATATACTTCCAACACCAGTTCCACCCATAGACTTAAGTCTCGTAGTCTGGGGGTCAGGTAATTGGTTGTAGGCAAAACAATTAACTGAGAAAATAAGTAGGAAAAATTGTATTATTTTTTTTGAAAATTCATTCATAGTCGTCTTACCTTGAAAAATAAAGTATTATTAGTCTACTCATTAAGAAATGAAATAAAAAGAGCTAGAGGTGTCTATGCAGAAAGTTTTTATCGTCTTTGTAACAATTATTTTTTCTCAAAGCATATTTGCTTATATTCCAACTCTCGATTCGCTGTTGAGAAATGGAAATAATATCGACATTGGTAAAAATACAGTGCAGGCAAACTTAAGAGTAGTGGAAATTGATCCATCAAACAATCAAGTTGTAAAAAGCTCAGAAGGTTTAATTGAGCGCTATGGTTTAAAACTTCTGTTAATTAACGAAAATGAAAACAAACCCAAGTTAACACAGGTTAATTATAAAGGCGGTGTTTTTAACAGTGATGCACTTGTGAATCTTTATTATAACAATGTGGATGATTACAGATTGTTCTCAGAAAATAATGAAAATGTGGATGGAGAAGTATTTTATTCTGTGCTTTTAATGCTGTTAAACAATGATTCAAAACATTTAATAAGAACATTGAAAAAACATGTTGATGGCATTAAAGCAAATAGTGAGTTAATAAATGAGGATAAGTTTAAGCATCTTTTGGATTACAAGAATTATCTTGTTGCCACCAAAGAACTTAAAGACACAGAAGAAGCTGAAGAAATAGAAAATCCGATGCGTCCCAAAGATGAAGATAAAGTTGCTGAGGTGAAAGAGCTTAAAAAAACAAATTTCTTAAAGAGAGATGAGCTAGTTAAAAGAATTAAAGTTGAAGATGACTTTTCATGGGTAGTTGACGAGAAAAATTTATATATCAAGTTTACTGATGATCATCGTATTACAGAGATGAGACTAAAAACAGGTATGGGTGAGCTAGAATTCACTTTCGGAAAGTTTAAAGTGTATGGCGCTAAAATGGAGTTTCCTGAATTTATTTGGTTTAGAGATTTAACTGGAAAAAAATATTTGATTAAACCAGAAAGAGTGACAATGTTCAGTGATACCCTTCAACTGCATAGTAAGCGATTAAAAAGATATCAAGAGCATGCCGACACTAATAAAATAGTGGCCCCACCACAAAAGCCAAGTTTTATTTTGTAATTTCAACTGGTTATGCTGATTTAAAAATCTAAAGAATTCACATAAATTAACCGATTATATAAGACGAGTTAGTAATTAAAAGGCTTACTATGAGTTTTATTAAAATTCTTTTGATTGGGACGTTATATACCACTGCAGTTCATGCCAGTGATACTGATCAGCTATTAGGAGCATTAAGTGATGCATCCTGGGCCAGCAAATATGAAACAGAAGCAAAGCCTGTCTCTAGACCTGCGACAGTGGATGATTCCTTAGCGGATAGCTCTGGGCCTACCACAACAATTTTACCAACGGCCTGTAAAAGAAGTGCACAAACATCTTTACCCCAAAAAGTTTTAAAAAGTTTATTATCAAAAAGAGACTTTGATTTTTACCATAATCCAGACTCTGGGAAATTAACAATTAATGGTGGAACAATGATAAGTAATTGTAACAATATGTTGCAATTTAATCTCAATGTACCAAAAAACGGAAGACCTTATATTTTTGAAACAGAAGTCCGAAAACCGGCCACAGGTTGTGAGCTTGATGATAAAACAGGTAAAACTTTATGTGAATATGAGGTTGTAACAGCGACCGACGGAATCCCTGACGACCAGTCTAAAAAAATAAAAGTAGAGCCAAATTATTACGGTTTTATTCAATGTCTACGAAAAACCGGTGTCATGAACGGCAATGCAATTATTCCTTCTAAGATAGCCCCAGTAAAATTTAAAGTTGAAAAAACAGGTGCCTTCCAAACGGCTGAGCTTGCATATTATTGTCATGGACCCGAGTGTAGTCGGCCAAAAATGAGACTTGCTAAGAAAAACAAAATAGAAGGTGCAAGTTGCCAGTGGTTTGAAGATGTTAAGAAAGGTGGTTACACGCTTTATTCCGTTGCTGATAGAAATTATAATAACAAGAGAAGCCAATTTAAGAGTGTGTGTGGTTCTGGAGATTATAAGCAAATAGACAAGTTATTACCGGAGTTTAGCGAATTTAAAACTATGTACAATATTCTAAAAAATGTGCGTAATAACCTGATTGAAGAGGAAGTAAAAAAGCTGCACAAATCTTTAGAAGCTAAATCTTATGCAAAACTAAATCCAAATAAATTTCATGAAGTGTTAGATTATTTTTATAAATACATAATTGAACCAAAAAGAAAGGCAATTGAAGCCCAGATACGGTTGGTGGACTCACTTCCAAATGGTCAGCAAAGAAAAAAAGCTCAGAAAAAATTAATTGCAATGACTAAAGATCTAGAAGCTTATAACAAAAAGCCCTACCTAACTGGCAAAGACTATGAAAACATGCTTAGCTTTATTAAAAAAGCGCCATTAAAAGAAAGTCAGTGGAGAAAGGCAGCGTTAAAATTATTTGCCTCACAAAATACAGCATTCCATATGTCTCGTTATAACCCTACTAAGGCAAAGGCAAGAAAATTAGAAGATATTCCGGTGGATGAAACATTAGCATTGATTCAAAACGATATAGACGAGGAAGAAGCAAAGATTAAGAAAATTGGTGTGCTTGCAAATGATACCAAGGGAGAAGTTAGTTATGCTGCTAATTACAGGGCCCGTGCTGAAGGAGTGATGATCAATCACTCAAATAAATTAAAATCTTTGCAAGAAGAATATATGCATGAAAGACAGTATGAAATGCAAAATTGCTATAATGCTCAAGCTGGTATGTGGGGCTTAGTACAACAAAATTGTATAAAAACTTCAAAAATGTATCAGTCGGAAATAATGAATGATCATGCTTATTTCTCAAGTCAACAATACGTGCAAAAAGCAGTGTCTCCACGGGTGCAAGATTATATGGGCCAAAGTAATATGTGGGCAGAACTAGAAGCGCAAAGAAATAAAGCCTATGAAATTCAACCTAGACAGCAAGCTACCAGATTAGGTGTTGATCCATATATTTATAATGATCCTAGATATTCTCAAATGATGCAAAAAACGTGGGATCGAAATAATACACAAAATGGATACGATATGTTTGCACAGATGTTACAAATGCAGGCGCTACAAAGACAACAGGGTTTAGCAAATCAGAACTATAGTCGCTATCCAGCAGCGGGTCAGCAACCAATGTATCAACGACCGATGTATCAACAACCGATGATACAACCAAGTCTACCGTACCAATACCAGTATCAGTTTCAAAATCAATGGGGTATGCGATAGTTGTTTCGCTAATTTCTGCTAGATTAGAAATTAATGGCCAAACTCATACCAGTACCCATTACGTTACTAGTATTTAATTCGTTACTGGCATTATTATCGAATGCGTAGAAATCACCAACAAAATGATAAGCTAGGTGAGCCTCAAAGGTTACATTTGGGTTCCAACGATAATCAAAAGCAACACTTAGCTCATAACCCATATCATCAGACTGATCGGCGTTAGCAACTACTAGCTCTCTATAGTCATGATCGAAGAATTGTTCTCCAGCTTTTGCTACTTCATTAGCCTTGGCCCATAAAGCAGAAAATCTCCAGGTCCATTCATCACTGTTGTAGTGAGCATAAAGGTTGGCGTAAGTAGCATTAACCATAGAGGCATTAAACATATCGCCGCTATTTTGAAGTGAGTCCATTAGTGCTTGGTAATTATAGCCGAACATTAAGTAGCTGTGTTTGTAGTTTGGATGTAGGTACATCGCTTCGAAATTTTTAGATGTTCCATCGTCACCTTTAATTTGTCCAGCATTAACTCCAACATCCCATTTTGTATTCAGGGCATATTTAGTTTCCAGGATGAAAGCATTGGTATCATAGTCCGCACTGGTGGTGTTATAGAAATCATTAATTTCACCCGATAGCATAGGAGCTTCAAATCCAATAGAGAACTTCTCCCATTCTTTGGAAACAAAAACATCAATTAGATTAGTACTTTGAGCACCTGTCCCATAAAGAGTGTCATTGCTAGTCATTTCTCTTAGTGAATAATAAATCCCAAATTTCACATTTTTATTAGGGTTATCATACAGCATAGAAATACTTGATTCATAAGAGTCATACTTTCCATTGGGAGAATTATTAGTGTGAAGTTTTGCCCACATAGGAGTAAGGTGTAATTTTCCAAGTTTTAGTTGAGCTTCAATCCCTTCGTAACCAGTATAAAAACGATCCCAAGTATTGTTACCGCTGTTGATAACGGCTCCTAAACCAAAATGTTTAGAAAAACGACCTACACGATATAAGGCAGTGTCTGCATAAAGTTCAGCATAAAGTTGATTCACCTGAAGAGTAGAGCTTGTCGTTTGAGTAAATGGACTTGTTCCAGGTAAAGCAGCTCCACTAGAATCACTATCTACTTGAGTTGCTGAACCCATACGACTTGTTCTACCTGAACCTGTCGAAAGTTCACCTTTTACCGTTACAGCATCATTGATAACCAAGTTTGGATTTAATTTTAAAATCATAGTTTGAAAACGAGCATTATCCTCTTCTGGATTAATACATTGGCTTCCTGCTGCAGCAGTACAATCATCACCAGTTCTTCGCACATCCTTAATAACATTACTGTCAAAAGCTAAAGTTCCTTTCCAGTCAATTGGGGCAGAATAAGTAGAATTTATTAGAAAAAGAGGTAATATAATTAGACTCAACTTAATTAGCACTAGATGCTCCTTATTTTGTATAATATTTTAATATAAGTGATAAAAATAATATGAGATATGGTTTAGACTGGCAAACTTACTAATGATGAAAGAGAAGAAACCTTTAATTTTATACCGCATCGCAAAGTGGGCATCTGTTTTTTTGCTAGCGCTATGTATCATTATCGCCGGCTATATCTTCGTGGTTGTAAAAGAATTGCGACTTAAAATTGATGAGGCCAAGATTGTAAAATCAGCGGTTACCCAAGAACAATCTTTTTTAGAGGCAGATACTAAAGTCAACTTACAGGATTTCAAAGATTTTCTTGTTTTCACCACCCAAGGCAAATCAGAAAAGTTCATTGAAGAAAATCTACTAAATTCAAGTTTTACTATTAGCAAAAATGATTTGTTTGTGAATAGTGAGGTACTTTTACCGTCAGTAGAGGCAAACTCCTGTTTAAGATTTCGTTGCATTCAAGTAAAGAAGAGATTTTCTGAAATACCTTCATTAATTTGGAAAGGGTTGCTAGGAACAGAAGACTACCGCTTTCTTGAGCATCAAGGAGTTGATCCGATTGCCATCGGTAGAGCGATTGTCGTTGACCTTTTGGCCATGAAATTTGTTCAAGGAGGTTCAACCCTTACGCAACAGTTAGTAAAAAACATGTTTCTTACAAATGAAAAGAAAATATCTAGAAAAATAAAAGAGATGATCTTTGCTCTTTATATTGATTACACCCTAAATAAAGAAGAAATAATTAATCTCTACCTCAATGAAGTGTATTGGGGGAGTTTTCAAGGAATGTATATTAAGGGCTTCTATGCAGCCTCCCTGGCATATTTTGGAAAAGCTCCAAACTACCTTGATGATTATGAAGCAACTATTTTGATAAGTTTATTAAAGGGGCCAGGTTTCTACAGACCATCACGTAAAATACAACGCCTTCAGTCCAGGGTAGATAGCGTTTTTACTCGTTTACAAGGTTTAAACCTGGTCACTCAGGACGATGCCATTAGGTGGTCAAGTGATCGATGGGAAAAGTACTCTCAAGAGTTTACAGCAAGAAACAAAAGAACAGACTTCTATAGTTATTACCAGCTAAGCAAGAATGTAGAAACAAACTTAGAGCCCTATGAAAAATTCGTGCTATATAATTCCGTCATAAGAAATAGAATTCGTCTGAAAGAACGCACTAAGGATGCAGATATAGCGGTGAAGATTTTAGTTGGGCAAAAAGCTTGTGAGGGCTATGATTGCAAGGGAATCTTTAGTTACTACTCAAAACTTGAGCGTGAAAAAAGAAAGGCGATTACCGGCGAGTATCACCAAGTTGGAAGTTTGTTTAAACCGGTTGTGTACGATACTTTTATTGAGTTGGGAAGAAGCTACGATGAGGAAGTTTCAACAGCGCCCATTACATTAGATCTAAAATCAGGAAAGTGGACACCCAAAGATTATTCCAAGGCAAAAATTCAAACAATTCAGCTTAAACGTGCCTTGCAGAAGTCGAAAAACATACCCCTTATTCGAGTTGCCAGTGAGGTGGGATTTGATAAGTTAGAGGAAAAATTAATCGCACGGATTCCAAGATTGCAAACACCTCTAGCCGAGTACCCAGCACAATTATTGGGAGCGATTGAGCTGTCTGTAGAGGAAGTCTTTCAAGTCTATAACAAATTCATCAAAGACAAATGTAAAGTCATTCGCGAGAATAATCTTAACATGGAGGACACCATCCTCTTTTACATGAGTGTGGCTGCGGAAACCACCATCTCCCGCATTGCCCGTCCTCCGCTTAAGAATGCTTATATTTTTGGAAAAACGGGAACCACCAACAACGGATTAGATAATTGGTACTTTGCCTATGATGGCAAGGAAGTCTACGTTATTTGGTTTGGAGTAGATTCTGACAGAAATAAGCATGATCTAAGAATTTCAGGTGCCTCAACCGCATTCATGATATTCCAAGACTTTATCAACAATCGTGGAAAGCAAATTTCAGAAATTCTGTGTGACTAGTTTTGGCGCAAGGCAAAACTAGCAAATTATGTAAAAATCTTCTAAAAATTCAGTCCTTAAATTGTTGCCAACTTAAGTTCTCATAAGTATAACAAGGGGATAACTAACATACAGGGGTGTCGTCAAGTGGTAAGACATCAGATTTTGATTCTGACATGCGCAGGTTCGATCCCTGCCACCCCTGCCAAATACTAGCTAGGAGTTTAAATGAGACGTATTGTTTTAGTCTCTGGTACCTCAAACAAAACTCTTTCTAAAAAAATCTCTGAGTATCTTGATGTTCCCTTAGTTGATCCGCAAATTCGTCGTTTTGCAAACGGAGAGATTTTTTGCGAAATTGAAAAGAATGTTAGGGGAGCAGATGTATTTATAGTTCAGACCACCTCGGCTCCAGTTAATGATAATATTATGGAACTTTTGGTGATGATTGATGCTCTCAAAAGAGCTTCTGCGGAATCTATCACTGCTGTTGTTCCTCACTATGGTTATTCTCGTCAAGATCGCAAGGCCAGTCCTAGAACCCCAATTTCTGCTAAGCTAGTGGCGGATTTATTGACTGTTGCAGGAGCAAATAGAGTTGTTACCATGGACTTACATGCAGGTCAGATTCAAGGCTTCTTTGATATTCCATTTGATAACATTTACGCATCACCTGTCTTCTTAAGCTATATCAAAGATGAGTTGAGTCTTGATATTGAAAAACTGGTTTTTGTTTCACCAGATGCCGGCGGGGTTGAGCGCGTTCGTTGGTACGCTAAAAAGCTTGGCACAGATATAGCGATGATTGATAAGCGTAGAACAGGACCAAATGTCGCCAAGGCCATGAATATAGTTGGTGATGTTAAAGATAAAGATGTCATCATTATTGATGATATGATTGATACTGCCGGGACATTAATTGAAGCGGCAAAAACGTTAAAAGATCATGGGGCTAAGAAAATTTATTCGTTTGCTACCCATGGTGTATTTAGTAATCCTGCTGCAGAGAGAATTGATAGTAGTCAAGAACTAAGTCAAGTCGTAGTGACCGACACCATTCCTTTGACTCCAGAGTTAAAGAAAGTGTCAAAGATTAAAGTATTGAGTACAGCTGAAATTCTATCAAAGGCAATTCATCGAACATTTAACCATGATTCGGTAAGTTCCCTATTTATTTAATATGATTAAGTTAATTGTTGCTCTTGGAAACCCTGGTGCTGAGTATGAGCTTACTCGACATAATGTTGCGTGGATACTGGTTGATACCCATCCAGCAATAGGGTCTGCTATGTGGAAATCCAAATTTAAGGGTGAGTACACTGATTTTAATCCAGGATCTGGTAAAGTATACGTTTTAAAGCCACAGACTTATATGAATCTTAGTGGTGAAAGTGTTCAGCCCCTATGTCAGTTTTTTAAAATTGAGCCACAGGAAATCTTAGTCATTCAGGATGAGTTGGATCTGCCTTTTGGCCAGGTGCACTTCAAAAAAGGTGGCGGCTTGGCCGGACATAACGGTCTTAAATCGATTGCTAAACATATGGGAAGCCAGGATTTCTATCGCATGCGAATTGGTATTGGACGTCCTGATCGTGGTAGTGTATCTAGTTGGGTGCTTTCTAAGTTTCCTATTGAGCAAAACACTGAGCTTGAGATTGTGATGCAAAAGAGCAATGAAGCTTTAAATTGTTTTTTAAATGAGGGGTTTAAGAAAGCCTCAAATCTTTATAATAAAAAAGATTTTTTAGCATTAAATTGAATTACGGAGAAAAGATATGTCTTTAAATGTTGGAATTGTAGGTTTACCTAACGTTGGAAAATCAACCATATTTCAAGCAATAACCAGTGCTCCAGCTGAGGCTGCAAACTATCCTTTTTGTACCATCGAGCCAAATGTGGGGATCGTACAAGTTCCCGATGAAAGGATGAATAAAATTACTGAGTTTATTAAACCGCAAAAGGTGATTCCAGCTGTTATGGAATTTGTGGATATTGCGGGGTTGGTTGCCGGTGCTTCTAAAGGTGAAGGCTTAGGTAACCAGTTTTTAGGACATATTCGTCAAGTAAGTGCTATCGCTCACGTTGTACGTTGTTTTGATGATACAGATGTGGTGCACGTTGCAGGTAAGGTTGATCCTATCTCTGATATTGAGGTTATTAATATTGAATTGGCGTTGGCCGATTTAGAAACAGTAAATAAGCGTATTAACAACCTAGGGAAAATGCTTAAATCTCACGACAAAAATGTGAAGAGTAAGGCGTTAATTGCACAGCCTGTTTTAGAAAGATTACAAAAAGCACTAGAAGATGGACAGCAAGCTCGTGCTGTTGAGATGGATGAAGAAGAATTAGATGCCATTAAAGACCTTCATCTTATCACGCTAAAAGATATGCTTTACGTATGTAATGTAGACGAAGATTCAATTGATGATGATAACGATTATGTAAAAGCAGTAAAAGAATTGGCCGAAAAGGAAGGTTCTAAGGTTATTAAGATTTGTGGAAAAATCGAATCTGAAATTTCGCAACTTGAGACTGTGGAAGAAAAGAAAGAGTTTTTAGCCGATATGGGTCTGACTGAATCTGGTCTAGATATCTTAGTTAAAGCTGGTTATGAGCTATTAGGACTAAAAACATATTTTACTGCAGGCGAAAAAGAAGTTCGCGCCTGGACTTTTCCTGAGGGATATAAGGCACCACAATGCGCTGGTATCATTCATACAGACTTTGAAAAAGGATTCATCAAGGCTGAGGTTTATCACTGCGAAGATCTTTTTGAATACCAGTCTGAGGCGAAACTAAAAGAAGCTGGTAAATTTAGAATTGAAGGCAAAGAATACGTTGTTAAAGATGGCGACGTTATGCACTTTAGATTTAATGTTTAACCGTTAAAGCCTAGCTCAACATCAAAGATTTTATTTAGCTCATTCGAGTCATCAAGCGTTTTGTCGAAGATAAGCTTATAGAAAAAGATATTTCTAAAGATAAGTTTAACGTATTTTCTCGTCTCATTATATGGGATATTTTCGATATTTTCTAAAATGGATTCGCTGTTGAGGTAATCACCTTGCCAACGATCAACTCTATGTTCGCCGGCATTATAGGCGGCCAAAGAATAAACTAGGTTTTGATTATAGCGATCAAGTAGCTTGTTAAAATAAGTAGTACCAATTTGAATATTTAAACGTGGATTATATAAATGTTTAGTGCGTAATCTACTTTTAAAACGTTTGGCGGTAGCAGGCATTAGTTGCATTAACCCTCTTGCTCCCACGTGTGACCTCGCTTTATTGTTGAAGCCCGATTCTTGTCGGATAAGAGAAAGTGCAATAACAGGATCAAAGTCCCTCGTATTTCTAGTAATCTGTTTTAGATAAGGCCTAGGAAACAGAATATGAATGGTGTTTTTGGTTAGCTTTATATTATTGCTGTTCATGGCCTTATAAATTATTTTAAAGCTTTCAAGGTATTGGTCTTTTTTGGAGAGCATATAAGCCGCGGTAAGAATATTATTTTGAATAGTTTCCTTTTTGAAGTGATCAGCATTTTTCATTTCTAGGGAAATAAACTGTGGTAGATAAAAATGTGTCCAGAGCGAAAGTCTTTTAAGCCAAGGTTTGTTAATGACTCGACTGCTTATTTTTTCCAGCTTGTCATGGCCATCTAGTTTGCTGAGATAGATATCTTCACTAGTTGCTTTGGATTCTTCAGATAGCACTTTGGCAGATAAGATGGCGTAAAAGCTCAGAGGGTCTTTTTTGATTATTTCGCGCTGTAAAGTTTGGGCCATTTTGCTATTGCCATCTTCCTTATAGGCATGGGCAATCCAAAATTTAATTTTTGAATTCTCCTGCAAGAACTTGTTGTCTATGCCATTTTGCTTTAAGGCAGCTATGGCCTTGCCGTACTCTTTTTGTAAAATGAAAGTCCAGATATGGTTAAAAAGACTGCTAGAAAAATGGTGGGATTTTTCTTTTAAAATACGTTTGAAGCCAACTTGTGCCAGTTCATAATATCCTCTGCGCATAAGAGATTTTGAGATACTTTCTAAGGTGAGTAGTGCCTTGTCTTGGGGCTGTTGTGCGAACGTTAAGTTGAAGTAGTCATAAGTTTTTTGAAAGGCTTCACTGATTTCAGCACGCGGTTTTTTTTCATCTAAAATATCAAAAGCTTTTTGTTTCAGTTTCCGTAATTCTGCATAAAAGACATATTGAGTACTGAATTTATCAATATCATGTCCTTGTAAAAAGCGGGTAAGTGAGGGACGAATATATAGGTATTTGATTAAATCTTTTGGAGGAGTAGTATTTTGTGTAATATAAAAATTACTAATGAGATCTGAATAGAGTTGATGTTTTTTAGAACCAGCTTTAAAAGAATTTAATAAGTTTTCTAATTCATCAAGATATTTATGATTAAATAATTCATTCTTATATTTTGAAATAAAGTTTCTTTCAATTTTATGAAATTTAAAATCTTTGAAATGATTTTTACTAAGTCTGCTTAAGTAGAGACGAAAACAATTATCGACAGTTTTAGAGTTTAGTTCTTCTTGAATATAGTCCTTAAACTTCTTTTGTTTTTCGATGGAGCAAAACTTTTTGAGGGAGTAAATACTTTTGCTAACCTTTGTCAGCTTGGCCATGTCTTTGGGCCAGAAGCGATATGCCCTAAACGTTTTACTGTACGTCATATCTTTATATAACTTGATAAAAAGACGACGGTTGATAATACCTTTGTTACTAAGAGCGTATAGCTCTTTAATATTGGCAACGATTCTTTTTTCACGCTGCGTAATTTTTAGTTTTATTTTGGGGAAAGTCTTTTCTAAATCGGATGAGTAAATTTTGGAAGAGGAATAGCTGGAGGTGGATAATAATAAGGTTGTTAAAAAATAGATAAAAAGATATCGAATTGCCAAGAATGCCTCCATGCTTTCTTTAACTCACTTAAATATACTATCAGTTTATAACGAAAATAGCAGGCAGGAAATCAATTTTATTCTTGGTGATAATTTTGCATTGCCTGTATTTTACTGCGCATTTCTTCTAATACTGGCTTCTTATCTTCAGGTACTACAAGCGCAATATTTTCTATGTAGTCTGCAATTTCAGTTAGATACTTATGCTCTTCCTCGGTTTTGTTTACAAGAAAATCTATTGTCTGATTAAACTCATCGGCTACTTCTTTAAAGTAATCATGCTTGCGGAAAGCTAGCGTTTTTATTTCTCCAGTTTCACGTATATTTCTCATAAATAACTTTAGTTTATACATGGGGCCAGCAACTTTATGAGATAGGAATATAGCAATAATAAACACAAGGCCAACAAAGCCCAGTTCGGTGATCGTCATATAGGTAAACAGCTCTGATCGGTATTCATTAAATTGAGTAGCAGAGCTTGGTTGTAGCTTCGTAATATAGTCAAACAGGTCGTAAATGACGAATGGGTAGATTAAACTTCCAATAAGTACAAAACTAGACATAATAAACGAGAATTTAAATTGAAATTTAGGATCAATAACTAAGTTTTTTCTCTGGTTGCGCAATTTTTTTTCCTTTTAAAGCGTTATTATTCTATATTATCTTGTAATATTTTAATGTAAATACAAGGAAACAAGTTTAAAGGGTGTACATTATGAATGAATATCTTGAGTTAGTTTCTCAAGCTAGAAATCCTCAAACAGACAAGACACTAGGCGAGGAAGGTAGAGTTTTATCTGTAGAAGAAAAGGGCGAAGATTTAATCGTTAAGTATAAGCGGGATGGTATAAATCCAGCAGATAAAAAAGCGTTGGAAGCAGAGATTGTAAATTGCTTAAAAGGTAAAGTTGCCGAAGATCGTGTATTTATTTTGCCCCAATCCGAAGGTTCAAAAGATATATATCAATCTCTTGGAATTGAAGTGCAAGAGGAAGTTAGTAAGCCAGCACAACTGAAAGTTGGCCATGGCACAGTCGGTGAGAAACGCAAAATTTCAGGTGTAAAAAATATTATAGCTATAGGTTCAGGTAAAGGTGGTGTTGGGAAGTCAACATTTACGACCAATTTGGCGGTTGGGCTTGCTAAGGCAGGGCATAAGGTTGGGATCGTAGATGCTGATATCTATGGGCCATCCTTACCCATGATGTTGAAAAAACAAAATCATCGACCACAAGCCAATGAGGAACAAAAAATTATTCCGCTAGAATCATATGGAGTGAAGTTTATCTCTTTTGGAAACTTTATTCATGAAGATGAGCCTGTTGTGTGGAGAGGGCCAATGTTGGGTGGTGTGCTTAACCAATTCTTTTTTGAAACAGACTGGGGAGAACTTGATTATTTATTATTAGATTTGCCACCAGGAACAGGTGACGTGCAATTATCTATGATTCAAAACTTGGTAGTTGATGGTGCTATCATCATATCAACTCCACAGGATGTTGCATTATTGGATGCGAGAAAAGCATTGCATATGTTTGATAAAATGGACTTACATGTAATTGGCATGGTGGAAAATATGAGTTCATTTATTTGTGATGATTGTGGAAAAGAGCATTTTATATATGGAACGGGGGGGGTTCTTACTGCCTGTAACGAACTTGGCGTTGGTTACCTTGGAAAGATACCTTTGGAACTAGGAGTCCGTAAAGGTGCTGACTTTGGAACTCCTTTTATGTGGGATAATGAAAAGAACTCTGAACATAAGGTATATAAAAGCTACCAGGAAATAATTAAAAAAATTGATGATTATTTTGACTTGGGCGAAAAGAAAAAAGGCGTCTTTGGCAAATTTTTTAGTAAAGAATAAGGAGCATCTTGAAAAAAGAAGTTTGTGAAATTTTAGAGGAACAATGCGTTGTCGGTTTTACTGGTAAGGTGAACTTTATGCGTGAGGGGAATTCAGAGCTTTTAGGCCATCTCCTTTTTTTGAATGGTGAAATTGTTAATGCCGTTATTGGAAGCCTTAATTCATACAAGGCCCTTATGAGTTTACTTGCTAAAGCTGAGCTTACCTCAGATGTAAAATTGGTTGTCGAACCTGAACTAGTCCCAATGACTAAGAAAAAGCTGGATTTTCCTCTGGAAGTTATAAAAAGAAAGCTCGATCAGTATCTAGAACTGTATAAAGAATCTGTACTAAAAAGACCTAGTGATGAGCTCAATTTAGTTATTAGACCGGAGTTTTTGGAATCTGATGAGGATGTAACACCTGAAGAATTTGAACTACTCACAACAATTTCAGATTATAGCCTTGTTAAGGATATTTACATTCAAAATAAAATGCTAGATCATGATATTACTAATTCTTTAGTGC
>JBFEUX010000360.1:0-1942 GCA_041547255.1 Bacteriovoracaceae bacterium | reverse complement strand
CGCTTTCTATTTTGGGCGATTACCAAAGTCGTGAATATTCCATTTACAGTGCAGAAGAAGGAGAGAACCTCGAACTTTTGGTGAAAGAAGTGGAGGGGGGATATTTTTCTCCAAAATTAAAATACAGTTCCATCGCTATCAAGTTTAAGAGGTGGGGAAGCATCTGCTCTTTTTTCCTTGGCAATTCTTCTTCCGGCCCACCAAGTTCCCCCTTCTAAGACTTTGGCGAGAGGAAATTCTTGGGCGCTAAAGCCGAGCTCTTTTTGAATAATAGTCGCAAGTTTATCCAGTAAGGCGACAGTAAGGGCACGCCATTCAATAATGATTTCGCTATCAGGTTTGTGGGCGCGATCTAGTAAGGTTTTATCTTTTAAGGCAATAAGACCGGTATCTAAAAGAAGACCGCCGTTGCGATATTCAGCAAGGCCTGTCATTTCACTGGCATTAGTAATGGTAATACCTGCTTCTTCAATAGGTTCAATTAAAGAATAGGTTAACCATTGTGAAAGCTTGTGAAAGGCGACCAGTGAGTTTAAATCTTCTTTTTCACCTAGAAGAGGATGATGCCAGATATCACCTAGATTAGTTCCGTCGATATTAATCCGAGATGGCCATATATCTCCAAAATTAATGAGAACAGCTTGCAGTAAGTCTGTCGCCTTAAAAGATTTGCCCTTGGTTTGAATCATATAATCGATAATGTTACCAGGACGGCCATCTTTAAAAACATCTTTTCTTTTTTCAACACATTTGCCAAGAGCACTGAGTAAGGATGCTCTGCCTTGCGCTCCTACTAGAGGGTTAGTGTCAGTAACTTGAAAAGCATTTTCGATATCTTTGGCGCTAATACTTTGAAGCTTCTTAGCATCTGCCCTTAAAGAACCATCATTTGCAAATGCCCCCTGCATAAACATATGCCAGCTTGCTACTCCTAATCCTTCTGAGCGAGAATACTCTTTACCATCTTCGGTAAATTTCCAAGTTGCTCCAGCACCTGCATCTAATAATACGGATGTGATGACAAGATCTAGCTTTGTTCTTGCCTTTTCGATAGGATCGAGACCTTCTAGCTTTTCATTCAGTTTAGCATTGCGATCCACTCCACCAACTTGAAAATGCCCCCATCTGGAATGAAAGGGGATTTTTAAGTCAGGGTAATTATCTTTAATAACATCCAGAACAAACTTGGCAACTTCATCAAGTTTGTCTTCGTGAATGATAAAATTTGTTTCTCCGGCCAGGGCGAAGTCATAGAGTTTTCTAGTTCTCTCTCTAACAGCTTGCGCGCTTAAAAGGTATTGAATATCCTTATTCATTTAATTTTCTTCCTTGGACTTTTTCTAAGTCTTTTAAATCTTTCACTGTATCTTCAGTGAAATATCCCGCCGCTTTTTTTGCTTCCATCTCGACAGAAGCATCTGCTGGAATTAACTCGTCTGGAATAGAAATTCTATTCACCACTTCAATGCCTGAACCAACGATGGCATCGTATTTCATATTAGACATGGAATGAAGATTATGAATCTTTTTTACTCCAAAATAATGTAATACATCTGGCATCAACTGTTGAAATCTAGCATCTTCCACACCTGCCACACATTCTGTTCTTTTAAAGTAGGTCGCAGCTGAGTCTCCACCTTCCTGTCTCTTTCTCGCGTTATAAACCAGAAATTTCGTTACTTCACCTAAGGCACGTCCTTCTTTTCTAAAATAAACGATTAAGCCAACACCACCATTCTGAGCTGTTTTAGCAGCGTGCTCGATTCCATAAGTTAAATAAGGCCGACAAGTACAAATATCGGAACCAAAAACATCTGATCCATTACATTCGTCATGCACACGACAGCTAAGTTCAACCTCTGGGTTAGCAAGGTCTTTTACATTTCCAAAAATATAAGCTGTAGAAGAACCAATAGGTGGGAGCAGAACTTTTAAATCTGGG
>JBFEUX010000022.1:0-21537 GCA_041547255.1 Bacteriovoracaceae bacterium | reverse complement strand
TCTTCATCATCCCATAATTCAGATAAAGGAGTTGAACAAGAAATAAAGCTTATAGCGAGAATGTCGAAATATATTAATTTCAAAGGGAAATTCCTTAATAAATGTTTCATGATTAATTGTATAATGGAATTAATTATAATCAAGATTAAGAATACTTCTTATCTTAGTTAAAAGCTCTTCTTCTCCGTATAAAAACTCAACTTCGATATTAAGTGACAAAATCCGGGGGTCTTTAGTAATTTTTCTTAATTTAACCATGTCTTTTTCACTAGTCACAATAATCGCATCATGCTTCACGCACTGAATCAATATCTCATTTACATCATCATGAGTGAAAAAATGATGATCGGAGTAAACTATTTTATGTACTATATTAGCTCCATGCTCTTCAATTAGATGATAAAAAGAGTCCGGGGATGCAATACCGGTTAAAGCAATCACTTTTTTTCCCGCCAACTCTTCAATTCCCATAACGTTCTGATCAAAACAATCTACTATACCCACTGGTTTGTAGGCCAAACGTCCTATGGGAATATTTTTTCGATGATATTTGGCCAATAATTCCATCAGCCCCTCTAGTCTGGCCTCTGAAACCTGGTCAGAGCGACTAATTAAAATAGCATCGGCATCTTTAAGTGAACTCAACCCTTCCCTTAAATAACCTAATGGTGCTGTTTGATACATTTCCAAAGGAAGAAGAGCATCAAAAAGCACGATATTAAAAGATCGGTAAAGTTGTATATGTTGAAATCCGTCATCTAACAGCACAACATCTGGTTCTAATACAGGGAAATATTTTTTCAAATTTGCAGACCGTCTTTTACCTACAATAACGGCCCCTCTTTTCATTTTTCGAGATATTAAAAGTGGCTCGTCGCCAAACTCACTGGGATTGGAAAGAAACTTCTGTCCTCCTCTGATAATACCAGAAGAGTTCTCCAAACTTCCTTTATAGCCACGACTTAATATGGCCACATCAAAACCATAGGCTTCTAATTTCTTTACCAACCAAATAATCATCGGTGTTTTACCTGAACCACCAAATGTAATATTTCCCACAGAAATGACGGGTACTTTAAAATAAGCTTTTTTTAAAATTCCATATTCATAAATAGAACGACGGACCCGGTAGACCGACTCCCACAAAGAAGAGATTGGCTTAAAAAGAATTTTTTTTACATTAGTTGTATTCATGAGGATTTACTATTTTTAATCACCTCTGCCATATAATCAGGTACTGAAAAATCATCACCTGTTAGCTGAGTTTTAGTCGTTCTTAGCTTCTCAACTATACTATCATAAATCTGTGGATTTTTAATCCAGTCTTTAATATGTTTTACTATATTATAACGATCAGCTTTATACTGAATCAGCTCAGGGAAGACATATTCACCGTGAATTATATTGGTTAAACTGGCAGGTCCTTCGTAAGGTATGAGCAAGCTCAGCACAAATTCAGTAAATAAAGACACCTTATAACAAACGACTGTCGGTACCTGAAAAAGCCCAGTGGCCAAAGTAACGGTTCCGCTGGCCGCAACGCTAAGGTCACACCAGTCCAGTGCTTTAACTAATTGGTGAGAATTCCACTCCTTGGTAAAGCTTAAATCCACATTATAATTTTCCTGGCGAACTGACTCCGTTTTTACAATACCCAACTCAAACTCATAATCCTCCCCTAAAAGTTGCATGGCCTTGGTAAAAATAGGAAGCAAAGTTCCCACCTCAACATTTCTACTTCCAGGCAACAAAAGAATTCTTAAAGGACGATTTTTAAAATCTGTCGCCGACTTATGGCGTACCTGCTTAAGCTCATCTGCATACTCAATCATAAGTGGATGGACAACAGCTTTAACCTTAGACACTCCCCGCTCATGAAACCATTCTTTTTCAAAAGGCAAAATAGTAAAAAGTGTATGAACATTTTTTTCTAAAACTTTGGCCCGCCAAGGTTTCCACACCCAAGCTTGAGGAGCAACATAATAAAGAACATTCACTCCAAGTTTTCTTAATTTTTTTGCCAGTTTCAAGTTGAAGCCTTGAAAGTCTACCAGGATGGCAGTCTTAGTACCTCGGCGCTTCACTTCATCCACTAGCACATCTAACGCTTTATAATAGAAAGGAATTTTCGCTAAAACTTCTGAAATTCCAATACCGGAAAAATCTTTGAGATGATATTTTAAGTCAACACCTAATCCAGCTAAACGATCCCCACCGACTCCATAATATTCACAGTCAGGAGTTAATTCCTTAAGCTTTGGAAAAAAAGTCATTGCATGGTCTTCACCTGACTTTTCTCCCGCAACGATAAGGCAGCTAGCCGCGGCCATTTATAGACTGATCCTTTTACCCGTATCTAAGGCTTCAATAACCTTATTAAGATAAAGAATCGCGTTGACTCCGTCCTGATAACCTACCATAGGATCCGTGCCCTTTAGTATGGACTGATAAAAATTTTCTTGCTCCATTAAGAGGTGATCTCTTTTAGGATAGCTACTTTCCTTAACAAAAGTTCCATCTTCAAATTGAGTATTGGTAGCGAAGGCAATCGTATTGGCAAACAGATCAACAAAATGACAGCCTTGTGCACTCATTACCTCTAAGGCCCGAACTTCCCTAACGTGATTTCGTCCTGAAGTGATAATAACTTCATCTCCATTTTCAAATGAAAAATGAGCAGTAGCGTGGTCCCATTTATCTGTTCGGATCTTATGTCCATGAGCATAGACTTCTTTAGGTTTTGATCCAAAGAGATAAAGCATCAAATCAATATCGTGAATCATTAAATCCTGTACAACATCCACATCTGTTGCCCGTCCTTTAAAGGCGGCATATCGATCTATTTTAATGGTTTTTCTGCCTTTTAAGTTTTTAAACTCATCATGCAGCTCTTCCCAAGCCTGATGGCAACGTTCACTATGGCCAACTTGTAAAACCCTATCCCCTAAAAACTCTTTAAGCGCCACCGCTTCTTCATATGTAGAACAAAGTGGTTTTTCACAAAATACATGTTTGTTATTTTGTAACAAGTGCTTTGTTAAAGCAAAATGAGTTGAAGTGGGAGTAACGATGACAGCAGCATCTATTTCATTCATAACCTCATCAATACTATCTACAACTTTTGTATTAGGATAAGCTTCGCTGGCCGCTTTTTTATTGGCCTCATAAGGTTCGACGATGGCCACTAAGTTGGCATCTTGTAATTCATTAGCTTTTTGAGCATGCCACTTTCCAAGATGCCCATATCCAATAACTGCTACGTTTACTTTATCCATAGTTCTATCCTTAATTAAGACATAAATGCAGGTAAACCAATTTCACTTTTGGCAATAAATTGTGCAATTTCCATAACCAATTTATTATTTTTATAATCTTCCATATTTTCTGGGTGATTAACAAACGCTCGAGGCGATAAGGCACTGGAATCCATCATGCGATAAAACTCTACCACTTCAGAAATCTGCTCTTTAGAATAACCTCTTCGTTTCATTCCAATTATATTTACACCCTTGATTTTCACCCTATTTCCATAGGCAGCACAAAAATGAGGAACGTCCTTATCAATCGCACTTGCAGCTCCAATAAAAGCGCCAGTGGCAACATGACAGAAAGGCGTTACTCCACAAGCGCCACCCATTTGTACGTAGTCACCAATGATAACGTGCCCGGCACACATTGTTCCATTTGCAAGAACAACATTGTTTCCAATATTACAGTCATGGGCAAAATGCACACCCGTCATAAAATAACCATTATCACCAACTCTGGTTACCAGGTCTTGCTTAGTTGTGGCACGATGAACCGTACAGGATTCACGAAATAAATTTCCATCTCCAATTATTGTTTCAGTTGGTTCTCCCTTGTAAGATTTATCCTGAGGGGGAACTCCGATGGAGGAAAATTGGTGGAAAGTATTGTTTTTTCCAATTGTAGTATGCCCATCTACGACGACATGAGAGGTAAACTTGCTACCTTCTCCAACTTTCACATTAGGGCCAATAATACAGTATGGTCCTACTTCGACATTATCTGCAAGCTCAGCTCCATCATGAACTATTGCTGTAGGATGAATAATTTGGCTCATAATTTTATCCTCTTTTATTAATAATTAACTGTGCAAGAATCTTAGCCTCAGAAACTTTTTTTCCTTCGCAGTGAATTTCACATTTATAGGTTGCAATTAGTCCCCTGCATTTTTCCATTGATGCGAAGATTTGTAATTTCATACCTGGAAAAATCGGCTTTCTGAACTTAGAAGATTCAACTCCTAAAAGAAGAGTCTCGACCTTATATTTTGAAGTATCTTCCACTTGCTTGAGCCCCAGTGATACAAAAGCAGAAGCTTGTGCCATCATTTCAACTTGTATCACACCTGGTAAGATCGGATTCCCAGGAAAATGTCCCTTTAGAATTTCCAACTCAGGGGTAACTTCAAAATTTGCCAGAACGGTTGCACCCGTTAAATCTTTACAAGTTGGCTCCTCAATATTCTCAATACCGACAGGTATTTCAATTTTTTCCACCGTATCAATAAATAAAAATGGTGGACGATGAGGCAAAAAACCAACGACTTGTTCTTTATTCATAAACATAATATCACCTACTTTTTTGATAGCTTTCTTAAAATGGCTTGGGTCTTTAACCATTCTTTCATTGGTCTGGCAGGGTCTCCCATAACGACTTCGCCTGCAGGGATGACTGCGTTTTCACTAATCTTTCCACGAGCTGCCAGCTGTGCCCCCTTTTGTATTTTTGCACCTGGAGCAGCTCCAGAACCAGCACCAAAGGCAGCATAGTCTTCGACTTCCACACTTCCGGCCAATCCAGTTTTTCCACAAATTATAATATGATCGTGTATTTTGCAATTATGAGATATCTGGACATCATTATCAATCTTTGTCCCATATCCAATTTCGGTTGACGTAAATGCGCCCATATCAACCATGGTATTACAGCCAATCTCTACATCATCAGCAATTTTGACTCCGCCTAAATGCCAGATTTTTTGATGTTTCCCATTAAAAAAGTTGTAGCCAAAGCCATCACCACCAAGAGTTGTTCCTGCATGAATACGACAGTTTTTGCCAATAGCGGTATATGGATAAACCGTAACATTTGGAAAAAGAATTGTTCCCTCACCGATAGTCACTTTTGGTAAAATCACACATCCAGGTAGGATTTTTACATTCTTTCCAATAACTACATCTTCGCCAACAAAAACCCCCTGAGAGATTTCTGCACTTGGATCAACTTGCGCAGTATTCATCTGTCTGCCATCAACTTGATAGTTGATCCCCTTATACATTTCATCATAAAATGGTTTAGAGAGAGTAGACATCCCCTCATTAACACTTTGAAGAGTTGCTACCCAGGCAAAAAGCTCATTCAGACGAGAACGATCCTTTTGCGCTAATTGATCGTAATAATCCCTCTCAATTAAAACTCCACTTTCTAAAAATTTCTTTTGTTCAGATTTAGAGCCTAAACTATTGAGGAATCTTTTGTTTTTTAAAAAGACAAACGTATTAACATGAGGGTCATCCGAATGAGAGATACTTAGGATATCAAAAGCCTCCGGATCACCATGAACCAATGTAATAGAGGAATCAATCTCAGTTAATTGCGAAAACTTCATTCATTATTACTTTTTTGAATACTTTTTATCGTATGCTTTAATTACTTTATCAGTTAGATCAATTTTGTTTTCAGCATATACAATTGGAGAAGCCGTAATTTCAAAAGTTAAAGCTACTTTTTCTTTTTTAGAAACTTCATCAATTACTGGTTTTAATTTTTCCAACAGTGGTTTCTTTAACTCACCTTCTTGCTTACGAATCTCCTGTTGGTATTTCTCCATTTGCGCTCGAACTTCTTGGATTTTCTTGGCAATTTCAGCACTTTTCTTTGCTTTTGCTTTATTCGAAAGAACTGCATCTTGCTTTTTAAATTGCTCCTGCATTTTTCTAATCTTATCTTCTTCAGCCTTAATTAATTTTTTCTTACTATTAAACGATTTTTCCAAGGTAGTATGAACAACCTTTCCTTCCTTAATAGTTGTTATAATTTTTTGGATATTTACGATTCCAACCGTAATACTTGCCATTGCAGGTATAGTGAAAGTAAAAATTAAAAGTGCTAAAATAGTTTTCATATTTTCTCCTAAGTTATTTCTAAAATAATTGCCCTATATCAAAATGGAATTGCTGTCCTTCTTCATCTCCTCTCGGATCAACCGGGTAACCAAATTCAAATCTTAATACACCGATTGGTGAGAACCATCTCAATCCAAACCCATAATCCTGTCTAAGGATAAAGTTGTCCGGGTCAAGCTCTTCAGCAAAAACATTACCAGCATCAAAAAACAAGACCCATTTCAGTCCGGCTTCTTTGACTAATGGATGTTCCAATTCAAACTGAGTTAAAATTGAGAACTGACCTCCGGCATTGAAATATTGATACACACCTGTCGTCTTATCAGCCAAAAAGACCTGCGGCCCAATATCTTCAAAGTTATATCCTCTCATATTTCTTGAACCACCCATTTGAAACTTTTCCGTTCTTGGGATATTACGATCGGCTTTTGTTTTCATAATTTGATCAACTTTCAGCCTACTTCTAAAGATCAGCTGATCGTAAACAGGTTTATAAAAACGTCCTTCAGCTGAAGCCTTTAACCAAAATTGATCCCCATAAAACCCTGCATTTTCCAAAGACAGACTTCCATACATCCCTTTAGTTGGTTCAAAAATATTATCCCTTCTATCGTAACGTAATGTGGTCTTTAAGCTGGCAGAAGTTCCGTTTTGGTCATCCACAATAACAGTAGGGTTTCTTACATCTTGAATATCAGTAACTTCATGTCTTACAGTAACAAAGAATCGCGTGTACTCAAAAATCGGATAACCAACCCGAACATCCCCTCCATATTTTTCAGAAGAGAATGAGCTAATTAATCCATTCTGGGTTTTATAGATATCTGCACCAGCAGTCCACTTTGAGTCCATGAAATATGGCTCGGTAAATCCTAGGTTATATGTCTTTTGATTTTCAGAAAGAGATATTTGTAAATTTAGATTTTGTCCTAAACCTCTAAAATTATTTTGGGCAATACTTGCTTGGAAAAAGCCTTTGGTTGCTGTTGAGTACCCGGCCCCCAGCGAAATTTGCCCCGTTTGTCTCTCTTTTAATGTTATCTCAACATTCAGCACATCGTCTTTACCCCTAGGTGATACCGTATTAAAAATAACAGAGCCTGGTTCAAAAAATCCAAGCCGATTTACATTCTCTTTTGATTTCCTTAGAAGACTACCTGAATACTTCATCCCCTCATAAATACGCAGCTCTCTTCTAACAACCTTGTCTCGCGTCTTAGTATTTCCTTTAACAATAATCTTTCCAAAATAAGCAACTTTACCCTTCTCAAAAGAATAATGTATATCTACTTTATTTTCACCAGGAACAATTTGCAGACGTCTCAAGACGTTGGCAAAGGCATACCCTTTATCTTGATACATCTCAGTTAAAGCTTGAATATCCTTTCGAAGGGTCTCTTCTGAGTAGGTATCTGCGGTTTTAAGCTGAATTTTTTCTCGCATTTCACTTTCTGTAAAAAGCAGTTCGCCATTAAAAAAGATATGGTTAACGTCAAACTTAGGACCTTCCTTAATATCAATAGTAATAAAAACCCATTTCTTATCTTCAGAAACAGTTATGACAGGACTTCCAATATTAACTTGCAAGTAGCCTTTCGTTTTATAGTAATACTTTAATTTTTCAACATCTGTTTTAAAGTAAAACTCCTTAAAGCTTCCAGATCCACTTAAACCTGAAAAAAACGATTCCTCAGAAGTACTCATAAATGACTTGAGGTCGTCATCCGGGATATCATGATTTCCCAGGAACATAATTTTTTTAACTCTGACCTTATCAAATTCCTTAACTTGAAAAATGAGATTCAAGCCCCCAAATTCATTCTTAACTAAATCATAGTTAATATTAGCAAGATAAAATCCTTTTTCTTCGTAGAACTTTTGTAAATTAACGATATCCCCCTTGATGGTATTAACATCAAGGATATTAAACTCTTTGGTTTTAACTTGTTCCTTTAAATCATCTGCTGAAATTTCATCATTTCCCTCAAAGCTAACTTTGGAAATAATTGGTTTTTCCACCACTTTAATAACTAATTGATTTTTCCCCTTAACTACCCGACGGTGGGCTTCGACGGAATCGAAATACTTCATTTCATAGATTTTTTTAATATCACTACGAAGCGTGTAATTATCTAAAGTCTTTCCCTTTTCAACAGACATCTTTTCCAAGATGGCCTCGGACTCAACTTTCTTACTCCCTTCCACGACAACTTCATCAACCTTGAAAAATGAAGTGTGTTTTCCCAAGGAGATTTGGGAAAAACTATCTATTGCGTATCCATAAAAGAGGACAACTAACAATAATCTAAATATCATCCAATGACCTTATGTTTCTCAAAGCACTATGTGTATGCGTTAATTAATTAATAAACCAAGAAATATTAGCTAATAATCTGACCATCTTCAATTGTTATTTTATGACTAAAAGACTCAGCAACTCCAACATCATGTGTCACTAACAAGAGCGTAGAATTTGTCTTTTCAGACAAGCCGCGTAATAATTCTACAACTGTCTGCGTGTTTTTAGAATCCAAGTTACCTGTGGGCTCATCACAGAGAATCAATTTGGGATTAAGCGAAATTGCGCGAATAATATTAATTCTTTGCTGTTCGCCACCAGATATTTCAAATGGATATTTTTTTAAGCAATGCTCCACCTTTAATATTTTTGCAAATTCCAAGACTCGCCGCTTCACAGGCTGGAGTTTATGACCGCCAATTTTCGCAGGGAGTAAAATATTATCTAAACAATTCATCGAAGGTAGCAGAAAATGAAACTGAAAAACAAAACCAATGAACTCATTACGAAATCTGGCCAATTGCTCATCGTCTAATTGAGATATATCCACCCCATCAATAATTACCTTACCTTTATCCGCTTTTTCCAGGGCCCCAAGAACATAGAGCAAAGTGGATTTTCCTGAACCGGAACTTCCAACGATAACCAATTCCTTGGATTTTTCTACCCCAAAAGATAAGTTACGAAGAACCCGGGTATTTCCATATGATTTTTCTAAGTTTTGTACATCAATAAACATTATGAAAATTCCCTTCTTAAGCCACCCAGTAATGTATTTTTCTTTAACTTACGCATGGTTAAAAAACCTATCAATAAAATCCACCCTAAGGATATCCCAAAAACATACAAATAATCAAAAGGATCCAGGATTAGCTGCAAATTGCTTAAAACGTAAATATCACCGGGAATTTTGATAAATGGCAATTCCAAAATAACTTCCGAAAACAAATACAGAAGTACTTTTGAAAAAAGACAAGCAATGGCCCAAATCATGCCTAGCAAAATAAACCAGAATTTTTGAAAAGATTTTATACTTAAGCCCAATGCCCTCAGCATAAAAAAGTCTTGTGCCTTGGTTTCAGATAAAAAGATGATAAATCCCACCACATTCAAGATGGCCACAACGACAATTAATTGTAAAACAATACTGATTGAAATTTTTTCTATTTCCACCGCTTCCAATAAAACTTCAAACTCACTCCAGTAAGGATCAAAGCGAAACTTATCTCCAAGTTCATACTTTAGCTTTTCAATAGAATCATTGATATTTTCAAAATTTTTAATTTTTATAATACCAAAATTGGAAGTAGCTTCGCGGTAAGCTAGCAAATCGATTAATTTCTGCTTTTCAATATACATGAAACGAAAATCTTTTTCATAAATGCCATGTTCGACAACACCATCAATTATAAACTCTTGCAAATGAGCAGAACCTTGATCTTGTTTTTTTCCGGAGGCAAATGCTAAGACTAAGCTATCTCCAACAGCTAATTTATATTTTTTTTGAAACTGTTTTCCGATCAATATGCCATTCTTTAAACTTTCAGTTTTAATACCGGTAATGTTTCCAAAAGATTCTGGTTCAATCCCGCGTAAGAGAACTCCCTTGCTCTCTTGGGCCCCAATGGCAAAAGTCTCTATCTGCAAGATAGTAGAATAATTAAGTATAAAGTCACTTTGTAATACATTGGTTAATTTTTCATCTGGAAGAAAAAAACCATCTTTAGCTCTAAACTTAATATCACCATTAGAATGTGAGAGTGCCTTTTTTAACGATATTTCAAAGCCATCCATCAAACCGATAGTGGCCAGAATAACGGCAATAGAAAAAGATAAACTTCCAATCGTTCCGACTAAAAACCTAAGCGTAGATTTTTTTTCAAGAATAATCCTGAATAAAGAACTCAAGGGAAGTGCTGACATTAGTCTTCTTTATTTTCAAAGAATATTTCTTTCTTTAAGAGTGGAAATAAAATGACATCTCTAATAGTTGAACTATTGGTCAGGATCATAACAAGACGATCAATCCCAATCCCCTCTCCAGCAGTCGGTGGCATTCCATACTCCAGAGCTCTTACGAAATCATAATCAGGGTCATGAGCTTCATCATCACCACTATCTTTTAGCATAGCTTGATCTGCAAAACGTCTTAACTGGTCAGAAGGGTCATTAAGCTCGTTAAATGCATTAGCAATTTCCCAACCATTAATAAACAGCTCAAAACGATCTACAATATCAGGATTTTCATCATTCCTTCTTGAAAGGGGTGATACTTCAGTTGGGTATTGAGTAATAAAAGTTGGCTGGATAAGTTTATCCTCGACAAACTCCTCAAAACAGAGAACCATCAATTTGGCCGCACTAAACTTTTGTAAGTCTTCGGTCTTAACCTCTAAGTCTTCTTTACCTTTTAGAAGAGCAATCATCTTATCTTTATCATTTAGGTCATCCGCATTAAGAGAAGTATACTCCACCACAGCTTCAGCCATCGGCATTCTTTTAAAACGTGAACCAAAGTCAATAACATTTTCTCCCCAAGTAATCTTGGTATTACCGATAACATCCTTAGCTATTCCATGCATGAGTTTTTCGGTAAAATCCATCAAGTCTTCATAGGTTGCATAGGCTTGGTAGAACTCGACAGAAGTAAATTCAGGATTGTGCTTTAAAGATAACCCCTCATTTCTAAAACAACGATTCATTTCAAAAACTTTATTGTAACCACCAACAATTAATCTTTTCAGGTGTAACTCAGGTGCAATACGCATAAAGAGTTCCATATCCAGGGCATTGTGATGAGTTAAAAAAGGCTTAGCAGCTGCTCCCCCGGCGATTGAATGCATCATTGGAGTTTCTACTTCTAACCAGTCATCCTGGTAGAAAAATTCTCTAATATAACGAACAATCTCAGATCTCTTTTTAAGTTTCTCACGGGATTCTTGCGACATGATCATATCTACATAGCGCATACGATATTTTAGCTCTTGATCAGTTAATCCGTGGAACTTTTCAGGAAGGGGACGAATTGATTTGGTTAAAACCTTAAAATCATGAGCCTCAAGTGATAACTCACCTTTGTTTGTTTTGAACACAGTCCCTTTGGCCCAAATAATATCTCCATAGTCACAAAGCTTATAGTCAGCAAACCCCTCATCGCTGGTCACTTTCTTCTTTACATAAAATTGAAAACGAGTTTCCCCATCATCTACTTGAATAAAAGCTGCTTTTCCAAAATCTCTTACCAGCATCGCACGCCCAACTAGCGCGTATTCTGGAGTTTCTCCAATATCTTCTTTGGCCAAATCGCCATATTTTTCAACAAGTTCCTTCGCATTAGCTGTAGGTTTTACACCATGTTTATACGGGGCTGACTTAGCGTCTTCCAATTTGGCACGCTTATCAACTCTTACTTTCATTTGTTCGTTAAACTGGTCTTCCCATTGCGAAATGTACTTTTCTCTCATTCCATTTTCCTTAAATTAATATGTTGCAAGCATCCTATATATAATGTTTCTCACAAAAGTGCCAGCAGACTTATGGTAGAGGATCGCGTCATTCTCTTTTTATGACGCAAACCTCTACCATAAAGTGCCTGGCACCTTTAATCCTTTAATCAATCCATCTATCAATAGTCTTGGCGCCAATCAAATCGCCCAAGACATTCACCATGGTAATAGGATAATCCCAAAAACGATCCACAAGTAAGTAAACGCCAATATATTCAAGTGGAATTCCCACCATTTCCATAACTGCCCCAAACATCATTAAACCACCTCCCGGTATCCCTGCGGAGCCGATTGAGGAGGTCATCACAAAGAAAAAGATAAGTAGTTGTTGCGAAAGGCTTAAATCCATCCCTGAAAACTCAGCTAAAAAAATCAAAACTATTCCTTGGTAGAGAGCTGAACCATCCATATTCAAAGTAGCTCCCAAAGGTAAAATAAATCCAGAGGTCTTCTCTTTAACTTGTCCATGATCTATTAATTCTTGATTAGATACGGGTAATGTTGCGGTACTGGAGGCCGTGGTTAAGGCCACGACTAAGGCTCGCTTGACCTTAAATAAAAAGGCATAAGGATTAAATCCACCAACAAAGTAGCCAATCCCGGAAAGAGTGATCCCCACATGTATGATCACGGCCAGGCTAATTGCCATAAATAAAGGTCCCAAACCTTGAAAAAGTTGAGTATCCGTTTTCGCTACAATAGCAGCAAGTAAAGAAAATATTCCGAGTGGTGCAAACTTAATAATCCAATGAATGATAATCATCAGCACATCTTGAAAAGAATCCGCCAAATTTACCAAAGCCTCTCGTTTTCCAATCGGCAATTGCAATGAGGCCATACCTACAAATAAAGTAAACACTACCACTTGGATGATATTACCTTCACTAAGAGCATGAAAAAAATTACCAGCAAAGAAACTGGTAATAACTGAGGTAAAACTAATGTCAGCAAGTTTACTCGCATCGTATGCTACAGTCCCCTCGGGTGGCATGCCTTGAGCAAAAGAAATACTATTAGCAATAACTAAACCAACGGTACAAGCAAAAGCACTCGTGGCCAAATAATAGCTAATAGTAAATCCACCTAACGACTTAATCTCTTCATGGCGAAGTCTCGCAAGTGATAAGAAAATAGAAGTCACAACTAATGGAATGATCAACATCTTTAAAAGCAGAATAAAAATTTTTCCGATAAATTCAAGACTTATGGCCCACTCAGGTAAATACAAACCAAGCAGAACTCCTAGGATACCCAGGGCAACACTAACAAACTCATACCGAAACAGTTTATTCATTTAAAGCTCTCCATTGCAAGTAACTTTTCATAAAGCCATCTAGATCTCCATCCAAGACTTTTTCCGCATTCCCACTCTCATAGTTAGTACGGTGGTCTTTAACCATCTTATAAGGATGTAAAACATAAGAGCGTATTTGTGAGCCCCAACCAATCTCTTTTTTATTGGCCTCATTCTCAGCATCCTTGGCCCTTTTTTCTTCCATGGCCTTTTCATAGAGACGAGATCGTAAAACTTTGAACGCTGTTTCTTTATTTTGTAACTGTGATCGCTCATTTTGACAGGTGACTACAATTCCTGAAGGATGGTGAGTTATACGAACAGCAGAGTCAGTAGTGTTAACCGACTGCCCACCTGCTCCACCTGATCGATAGACGTCAATACGTATATCTTTATCTTGGATTTCAATTTCAATATTATCATCAACCTCAGGCGAAACATAAACTGAGGCAAAAGAGGTATGTCTTCTTGCATTTGAATCGAAAGGTGAAATTCTCACCAAACGGTGAATTCCTGTTTCAGATTTTAATTTTCCGTAGGCATAATCTCCGCTCACCATAAAGGTAACAGATTTAATACCAGCAGCATCACCATCTTGCACATCCATAACCGACACTTTATAGCTATGCTGTTCTGCCCAGCGAGTGATCATTCGGTAAAGCATGCTTGCCCAATCACAAGACTCTGTCCCACCTGCCCCCGCGTTTATAGAAACAATGGCATTATTTGGATCGGTTTCTTCAGATAAAAGAGATTGTTGTTCAGCAGCTTCTAAGGCTGGTTTTAACTGCTCAAATACATTTACGGCCTCAACGGCACTTTCTGAGTCTCCTTCTGCTACGAACTCACAAAGGGCATCAAAGTCATCAAACATAGTTGCTACATTTTCATACTTGTTAACGGCTTGACTTAATATTGATTTTTCTTTTTGAATTTTTGCTGCGTTATCAGAGTCTTCCCAAAAGCCCTCTAAGGTTTCTAACTCTGAGATTTCCTGGAGTCGCTCTTTTTTTTGATCAACGTCAAAGAGACCTCCGAATATGTGCTAATACATCTCGAAGTTTATTAACTTCCAACTTATATTCATCTAACTTGATATGACTCTCTTCACCCATTTAAAACTCCCAGCAAGCTCTTAATCTAGCAAAAGAATTTAAAAGGGTAAAATCTTATATCTTCTTAGCGCAGAGTTTCACATGGATAAGGATTCTTAAGGTTCTCAGGTGAATTTTGGGCAATAACTTGCAACACAAGAGCAAAAGTCATTCTGTCTGCACTGCCTTGACGTTCTCTTTCGGAATAAGCCGTAATAAACCAAGCGAAGTGAACGCCCTGTTTAACAGCGTTCCACAAACTGGTAGGCCCGGTAATATTAGGAACCTCAGGAACACGTTTAAACTTAATTATGTATTGAAAAAATTGCTTTGAAAATTTTTTCAAATAAGCATAAGGAATCATCTCTTCAATGGCCTCTTTGTACACATAATATGCGTTATCAACTTCACGGGGTTCCAAGACTCCTGATTTATTCGTATCAAAGCGAAGTAAACTTTGCTCAATAGATAATAGCCCACCCCAGGTAACGAAAAAATCCCCATAGTTCATGGGAACTTCGCTTCTATCGTTGAAGTTTGTACAAACACGACTAAATTTGGCAGTGGCCTTAAGATACTTATCAACTTCTTTCCCTTCCAAGCCCGTAAGGTAATTATATAGATTTGGAATAAAGCTCTGCACTGGCTTATCATTTTTCTTCAAATGAGTATTGATATAAGAAAGAAAATGCTCACGGTAGCAGCTTGGCTGAATTCTTTGTTTATCATCAACTTCACAGCGTTCAAACAAATACTCTTTCATATCGTCAGTAAAATTCATAGATGCTGTCAGTGTAATAATAAACTCAACAAACTCTGGAATTTCGACCCGAACATCTCCATTGGATTGAGCATGAAACAGCGTGATCACCATAGTCATCGTTTCAGCTAGATTCGTCACTCGCCCTGGTAATATATACTCTTCTCCCTCTAACAGCTCGGAAAAATCCTTCAGTAAAGTAACAAAATCGGCTTGGGTCATAATATAATTACCAAAAGCGTTCTTATCTTTTTCTCCATAGTAAACGAAAAGCTTCTTTGATAAATACTCGTATAAGAGAATATCAAAGAGACCTCGGGGATCTCTAGAGTAATTATAGGCAAACAATGGCGAAAACTTTGAGCCTTGATAATAACGATAGTTTTTTATCACTCGGTTAAAGTCACCAACAAATGCTTTTTCTTCGCTATTAAAGGCCACAACATTGTCCAGATCATAAAGGATCCTATACCTGCTTCTGACAGTGGTCTCATTTTCCTCAAACACACGATAGACAAATACACCCTTCGCCACATTTTTATAGAGAATATCTTTGAGTAAGAAATTAACATCAGCAGCGGTAATATTATCTGAAGCAGACCCTAACAGAATTTTTTTAATTTTCAAAAAGGTTGTTTTATATTTAATAAAACGCTGAAAGCCTGGGTAAAAGACCTTAACCAGCTCTGAAATATCTTTATAGCTTACAATAACCTGGCTAGGTGTATTCTTGTAATAAAAATTATTATATGCAGTTTGAATATCTTCTTTAAGAATTTTTAAAACTTCAACCTCTTCACCATTCTCCGTATTGGTATCCGGTAAATTAACAAAGTCATAACTTATCTTACCAACATCCCCCAAAATACTCGCCATTCTTTTTAATTCTCTGTGAGTCAGAGCTTTTTCAGCTCCACCAAGAATGGCCTTCTTTAAAAAGAGTAATCGCTCAACATTGCTTAAGATTTCCTTATTTTCATCATTTTTGAATCGCTCGAGGAAATCCAGGATCACAATCTCGTTATTGTTTTTTACCATAGCTTTTTCAACAAGATTTCCAATTTTCACTAAAGCACTATAAACAATGGCCTTTCTTCTATTGTGTTCATCAAAACTAACTTTATTATTGCTGGTGAAATATTCATATATATTTGCACCTACAAAAATGCGATTGAATTCGATTAAGATATCAATTAGTTTTGCTACATTCTTTCTTTCAATATATTTATTACTCCCTCCAAAGATAAGAGAATTTAAGTCAAATATAGCCTTGACCATTTGAATTGCTTGCTCATCAATTTCTTCTACATTGGTTCGAAGATAAGTTTCCAAAGCCTCATATTGCAAGTGACCTGGTAAGTCCGTTCTGACCACTTTCATAAAAAGGTTCATATTACTTTCCAGGCAAAGTAGCTGACCTTTTAGATTTCTTGTCAAAATTTTAGAAAGGGCCTTTACATCCAATTCACAGGTTGCAAAAAAGTTTTGATCCTGATCTTCTTTTTGCATATACAAATCACCACAACCGACAAAGGTCAGCATGGCCATAGCTAAAAGAATAGAATTAATAAACTTTGACATAAGTCATGTCCTTAACTAGTTAAAAAGTATATTTTAACGAGCTATAGACAGAGTCATTGTTTTCAAATTTAGTCCAGAATGATTCTTCGGAAGGATTAGTTCCGATAACATTCACACCTAAAGACGCTACAACACTCGGTCCAAAACTATAACTCGTTTTAAACATTGTTAAGCGATCTTCCGTGAGCATGTCGTACTTGTGGTCAAGTGCAACGAATATCTTCCGTGAAAAGTATTTACTAAATGAAAAGTGAGCTGCTTGGTTCCATCTTGGATAGTTTACTAAAATATCACTTTCAGTATCGAACTCACTTACTCTTGCAATATATCCTAATTGTACTTTAAGATCTCCATTACTATAGGCAGCACCACCACTTAGATAATCCTCGCGCTTTTTCTTAGGCTTTATCCCTGTATATTGAATATAAGGGTTATCTCCAGTAGGGTATTTATTAGGGATCGTACTAATTCCAGAACCAAATATTTTTAAATTATCCGTCACCTGTAACTCGAGATTCCCACCTTTAACGTCATGGTAATAAAACTGAGGGGTCACATCCACATCAATTTGGCTGACATCTGGTTCAACCACAATTTCAGCAAGCACAGAAATTTCATTCTCAGGCTTTTTAAGATAAAAAGCATTCATATGAAATTTTTCGTAACTATAACCCATCTGCATACCAAAAGATGGCTTAAATACAACGTCCTCAACGTCAGGATAATTTACATTATAGTAGATAGGGACATCCCTGTTATCAATCCTCGCAGATGGTGAAGGGGCATCACACCAAGCCGTGCGACACTCAATCGTTCCTTTGCTATTATCAACGACCATCCCCTGAGACATTTCTGGCACATATACTAGCGAACCAAAAAGTCCTATATTAAAACCATTACTTAATTTTTCATCGTAAAACACCCCAACAAGACCTTCTTGTCCTGGTTCAAAATGATTAAAGTTGATACGGTTGTTTACTTTTCCTAGCCCCCAGATTTTATCTACATGAGACCACTCTAAATTTGTTCTTCCCAAGGCCACGCGAGAACGAGAATAACGAAATTCTAAAAGAGCTTCTTTGATTGAATATTCTAAAACCTGTTGATCATTGACCTTGCTAACCACTTCAAACCCTTTGTAGGTATTGGAAGAATCAGCAGACTGATACTTAAAATTCAAAAAACCAAAACTGCGATTACCGGGTACATTTCCAACATCTTGAACAAGCTCATTACTAGTGTAGCCAAAATCACCACTAAGTATTGAGTCACGCCCCAAATCGTATTTATGTGGATCAAAATTTGTTGAAAGCACATTAACGGCCATGGCAGGCATACATAGCCCTAGCGAAAACAATGCAATCAGATTTCTCATCATTTGTGCTTTAATTTCTCAATCCTTATTTAATATCGTTATGCTAATATCTTACCCAATAATTTAAATAGTTAAAAACTCAGGCAAAATTCTCACGCTCAGATTCTAGCATTTCCTGCAATCAACCCTTAAAATAACGCTTAGCATTGTATTTTTTACTCAAAATAGTAACTTTTTATACAGTTTTAACTGATTGATTTTACGATTGTCCTTAATAAATGTTAAAAAACTGTAAGACTCTTTTAGTTGCCCATATTAATCAATTTTGCGAGTATATCAGCTCTACGCACACGAAAAGGGAATTATTATGAAATTACTATTTATCTTATTGCTCATGGTCGGGCAAATTGCGATGGCGTCTACGCCAAAATTTGATAACTCTAAGTTATTCGTAAAGCTCAAGCAAGGTTACGAGCTACCCAAATCAGATTTGATTGTAAAAAGCACCCATCTTTTCAAAAACAACTATCTCCTTAGCACTAAAGATGCTCTAAAGTTGCAAAAAGAATTACAGCAGGCAGAAGCCGTTATAAGTACGCAAAAAAACTTTTACGCAGGGAAAAAGAAACTTCCTGAAGTTTCTACAGTTAAGAATGCTGAGCCAATGCTATCATTTAAAGCATTTAATGATCCAAAAGTTGGAAAAATTTGGTCGTTTGCAGATGCCAGTGATAACGGTGTTTCAGTTAATAAATCCTATCTTTCTCCACTTGGAAGTAAAAAAGATGAAATTATTGTAGCTGTTGTAGATACTGGCGTTGATTATGAGCATGATGATTTAAAAGCTGTCATGTGGACGAATCCAGGAGAAATTGCAGGTAATAATATCGATGATGATAACAATGGTTATATTGATGATGTTCACGGTATTAATACTCTTATAAGAAATGAACAAGGGATCGCAACAGGTGATCCAATGGCCAGTCACGCTCACGGTACTCACGTATCTGGGACTATCGCAGCAGCTCAAAACAATAATATTGGAATTGCAGGTATTGCATCTAATGTAAAAATCATGGCCATTAGAGCTGTTCCAGATGACGCTGATGAAACTGATGCTGATGTGGTTGAGTCTTTTTTATATGCGGCTAAGCATGGAGCAAAAATCATTAACTGTTCTTTTGGTAAAGACCACCGTGAAGGTGGAAATATTGTCAATGAAACCATCAATCATATCGGACAAGATTATGGAGTACTAGTTGTGGCCGCAGCAGGAAATGACTATGGAAAAGATATCGATACAGACCTAACTTATCCAGCATCCTTTGACTCTGATTACTTGCTTGTCGTTGCTTCAACAAATAAGCGTGGTAGATTATCTTTCTTTTCAAATATTGGTGCAAAAAACGTAGATATTGCAGCTCCTGGCTCTAATATATACTCTACTATTCCGGGCAATAGATACGGCAAGATGTCAGGAACTTCTATGGCGACTCCTACAACAGCTGGAGTTGCGGCCGAAGTTCTCAGCCACTTCCCTGACTTAGGCCCACTAGGACTAAAAAAGACTTTAATGGCCTCTGTAACTAAGGTGAAGTCATTTACTTCAAAAATGGTTTCTGGAGGAAGAGTGGATCTTTACCAGTCAATTCAACATACTCTTGAAAACTATAATGATATTATCGGGCGAGATATTAGTCAGCAAAACTAAAAACGATATGAATAAGGGAGTCCTTAGAGACTCCCTTTTTTTATTTCAGATATTTTTTTAATTATTTTTTCTTCCAAAGATTCCATTAGAATTTCTTCGACTTGTGAAATCTCATGATCATAACCACATACATGCAAAAATCCATGTACACATAAGTGGATAAACTCTTCCTGATAGCTAAGGCTAAACTCTTGGGCCTGAGCTTCACAGACAGAGTGGCAGACATAAATATCCCCCAACTCTACTTCGGGTATAAATTGATCAAACTCGCCTGCGCGCAAATTCTCTTGCAAAGGAAAAGAAAGTACATCGGTAATTTTGTCTTTACCTCGAAACTCTAAGTTAAGTTCTTTAATTTTTTCATCATCACATAGAGTAATATTTAAAATAAAAGAATTTTCGTTAAGTTTAAACTGCTCATTTTTAAATGTATCCATGGCCAATGCCATCAAATTTAAAGATTCCCCAAAATCCTTCATTCCTTGGGCGGAAAGCTCTCTATCCGGGAAGAAAAAATTTAAACAAACTTGGCCTTGCTGGGCCGTAATTTCTTTTTCCATTATTACCTGCTTAGTGTAAAATTAAGCCATATTTAGCCTAAAATTAATTGGAGATCAAATGAATTATCCCAATCTTATAAAAGCGATCGAAGTTATTGCCAAATTAAGAGACCCTGAAGATGGCTGTCCCTGGGACCTCAAGCAAACTCACCAATCGCTGCTAAAATACCTTATTGAAGAAAGTTATGAGTACATCCATGCTGTTGATGAAGGTAACACCAAGAAAATGGAAGAAGAGTTAGGTGATGTACTCCTACAAGTTTTACTTCATTCTCAAATTGCTAGTGAAAGCAAGCATTTCGATATTGATTCTGTGGCCAAGGTACTGGCCGAAAAAATGATCTATCGTCATCCCCACGTATTTGAGGATAAAAGTATCGCCCAGGATGAATATGAAGTTAGACAAAATTGGGAAAAATTAAAAAAAAGAGATCGCAAAGAAAAGTATCATATTCGTATCGATGATGCTTATGCCCCTTCACTTACAGCATCCAATACTATTGGTGCAAAATCCAGAGAAATAAATTTTGATTGGGACAATATTCAAGATGTACTTGCCAAAGTAGAAGAAGAGCTTGATGAAGTTAAAGAGGAAATGAGTACGATGGAATCTTCTGAAAGATTATATGAAGAAGTTGGTGACCTTCTTTTTTCTGTCGCCCAATTGTCCAGACATCTAAATATTGATCCCGAAGCTGCTTTAAAGGATGCTAACTTAAAATTCGTGAAGCGAGTTAATTTAGTAGAAGAGAAAGTTATGCAGGATGGACATAAAATGAATGAATTAGCAACAGCAACTCTTGAGGAATATTGGTCCAAAGTTAAAAGCGAATTAAAAAATAAAACTAATTAATTATATTTTAAAACAGATGACTTATTTGAGGGTTGCCAGGAATTTAACTAACCCCTGGCAACCATTTTTTCATAAGTCATACTAGTCCTTCATCCTCCAAACAATTCATGCACATAATTGCAGCAGGCATGGCCTTAAGTCTTGCATCAGAAATTTCATTTCCACACACTGAACAAATACCAAATTTTCCTTCCTCAATTCTTGATAAGGCAAAATCTATTTCATTTAATCTTTTGCGTTCGATATCTTCCAATCTCTCAGCTACTTCATCATTTTGCACATCCACAGCTTGCTCAATAGAATTAGCATCCAACGCACGTGCCTTATCAGTCTCCAAAGCCTCAATTCGCCCTAACAATCCTGCTTTTTCACTAAGAAATTGTTCACGATAGTCTCTGAGTTTTACTGCTTC